>JALWNT010000102.1 GCA_027080995.1 Campylobacteraceae bacterium
TCTATCTCGACGACGACCCGGGCTCCCCGCCCGGGGGAGCGCCAGGGGGTCGACTACTATTTCACCGATCACGCAAGCTTCGAACGGGAGATCGCTGCGGGAGAGTTTCTCGAATACGCCCGGGTCCACGACCACTACTACGGCACGTCGCTCAAACCGGTCAAGGAGGCGCTCGAGGAGGGGAAACTGGTGATCTTCGATATCGACGTGCAGGGGCATCGACTGGCGAGGGAGAAGATGGGGGATCGGATCACCTCCGCTTTCATCACCCCGCCGAGCCTGGCGGAGCTGGAGCACCGACTGCGCAGCCGGGGCACCGACGACGACGAAACGATCCGCCGCCGCCTGCGCAACGCCCGCGAAGAGATCGAGGCGCTGGAGGAGTACGACTACCTGATCGTCAACGACGATCTGGAGCGGGCGACGGAGGAGTTCATCGCCTTGGCCCGCACCGCCCGGCTCAAGCCGGGGCATCGGGAGGCCGTCGCTTTCCGGGAGCGTTGGCTCGGCGCTGCAGAGAGTTGAACCCGAAGCTGTGAGGGTGTCTCAAGAAGGCCTCGATGGGTTAAACTACTTGCAGTATAATAGCGCCAAACAAAAAGGCGTCCTGCAAGGATGCGTGAAAGGATCGTAGATGGGTATGCCGAGTATGCCTGAGTTGTTGGTCGTTCTGGCCATTGTCGTTCTGCTCTTCGGAGCCAAAAAGATCCCCGATCTGGCCAAGGGAATGGGCAAGGGAATCAAAGATTTCAAAAAAGCGCTCAACGAAGACGACGATGAGCCCAAGCAAGCCGCCAAAGAGATCGAAGAGAAAAAGACTGTCGCCGCCGAAAGCAGCGAAGCCAAAACGAGCGAGAAGGCCTGATCGGCTTTCCGTTTCCCCGTAGTCATCTTGTAAACTCCCGCGAAAACGCGGGGCTTTCCCCCAAACAATTCATTCACGGACATTATCAATGCAGATCAAAGCGACACTCAACCAACTTTTTTCCCAGGCACTTGAAAGCCTCGAAATCCCTTCGGCTTCCGTCTCCGTCGTCGAAGCGGGAAAGCCGGAGTTCGGCGACTACCAATTCAACGGGGCGATGGGCCTGGCCAAGCGGCTGGGCAAAGCCCCCCGTCAGATCGCCCAGGAGATCGTCGAAGCGCTTCCGGCTCATCCGATGATCGCCAAAACGGAGATCGCCGGGCCCGGCTTTGTCAACATCCATCTCGATGCCGGCTGGCTTGCGACGGCTCTGCAGAGCGCCGTGGCCGATGCGCGGCTCGGGGTGGGGTGCAAGGAGAAGCCGATCCGGGCCGTCGTGGATTACTCCAGCCCCAATATGGCCAAAGAGATGCATGTCGGGCATCTACGCTCGACGATCATCGGAGACTCCCTGGCCAATCTGCTGAGCTTCCTCGGTGACGAGGTGATCCGGCAGAACCATATCGGCGACTGGGGGACCCAGTTTGGGATGCTCATCGCCTATCTCGAAGAGCTGGGCGAGGGGGCCGAGGGGAGCCT
Source organism: Campylobacteraceae bacterium (assembly GCA_027080995.1). Classification (GTDB taxonomy): domain Bacteria; phylum Campylobacterota; class Campylobacteria; order Campylobacterales; family Sulfurovaceae; genus Nitratifractor. The sequence goes on from JALWNT010000102.1 coordinate 1,505, forward strand.
GCACGATCTGGAGAATTTCTACAAAGCGGCCAAAAAACGCTTCGACGAAGACGAAGCCTTCGCCGACAAATCCCGGGAGTATGTCGTCAAACTCCAGGGAGGCGATGTGCGCTGCCTCGAGCTTTGGAACAATTTCATCGACAAATCCCTGGGTCACTGCGAAGAGGTCTACCGCAAACTTCACGTCAATCTGAGCCGGGAGCATGTCCGGGCGGAGAGCAGCTACAACGAAGAGCTGGCGCAGATCGTCGAGGCGCTCAAGGAGAAGGGGCTGCTGGTGGAGAGCCGGGGGGCGAAGGTGGTCTTCGTCGACGGAGACGACAATCCGCTCATCGTCCAAAAAAGCGACGGAGGCTATCTCTACGCCACCACCGATCTGGCGGCGATCCGCTTCCGGGCGCAAGAGTTGGGGGCCCGGCGTATCAGCTACGTCGTCGATGCCCGGCAGGCGGGGCATTTCAAGCAGGTCTTCACCGTCGCGCGAATGGCGGGATTCGTCGATGAGGAGGTGCGTCTGGAGCATGTCTCTTTCGGGATGATGCTCGACAAAAACGGCCGCCCGTTCAAAACCCGCGACGGCGGGACCGTCAAACTGATCGATCTGCTCGACGAGGCGGTCGAACGGGCCAAGGGGGCCATCACCCAGCGGGAAGCTTACAGCGAAGAGGAGCTGGAGAAGATCGCGGAGATCGTCGGTATCGGAGCGGTCAAATACGCCGATCTCTCCATCCACCGGGAGTCCAACTACATCTTCGACTGGGATCGGATGCTGAGTCTGGAGGGGAACACGTCGCTCTATCAGCAGTACGCCTACGCACGGATCCGTTCGA
>JALWNT010000103.1 GCA_027080995.1 Campylobacteraceae bacterium
ACGTCGTCGATCTCCATTGTTTTGATTTCACCTTTTTGGACCACGAGTACTTTGTTGGAGCGTTCGTTTGAGAAGAGATGGTCGACGGCGTAGACAACGAATTCGAAGCCGAGCATTCGATCGGCGACGGTCGGCGATCCGCCCCGCTGGACGTGCCCGAGGATCGTCACTCTGGTCTCCATTCCGATTTCGTTCTCGAGCCAATCGGCAATGTCGGGGGTCATTTCGGTCCCCTCGGCGACGAGGGCGAGGATGTAGTTGCGTCCGTGTTTCATCTCGCGCTGCAAATGCTCCTTGGCGACGTGCCAGTTGAAGTCCACTTCGGGGATGATGCAAATCTCCGCGCCGCTGGTGACGGCGGAGACGACGGTCAGATAGCCGCATTCGCGTCCCATCAGTTCGACGACGAAGGCGCGGCTGAAAGAAGCGGCGGTGTCACGGATCTTGTCCAAAGCGTCGCGGATGACGTTGAGCGCGGTATCGACTCCCAAACAGGTATCGGTGCCGTAGATGTCGTTGTCGATGGTCGTGGGGATGCCGACGAAGTTGAGGGGATATTCCCGGCTGAAGACCTCCATCGCCCGGAAGGAGCCGTCGCCGCCCAATACGACCAGGCCGTCGATGCCCCGGCTTTCGAGATTTTCCCACGCCTGCTTGCGGTAGGCGGGTTCGAAAAAGCGCTTGGAGCGGCTGGAGCGGATGATCGTGCCGCCGCGGTGGACGATCCCGGCGACGTCTTTGTGGACGGCTTTTTTGATTTTGCCGTCGATGAGCCCTTCGAGGCCGTCATAGATGAAATAGGGAGTTTCACCCCGCTCGTAGAGATAGTCGACGAATTTCTTGATCGCCGGATTCATTCCCGGAGCGTCGCCGCCGGAACACATTATTGCAAGTGCCATTACTTTCTATCCTTCGCTGGGTTCATAATCGTAGAGTAATTTGTAATACTTCTCGACCATATTTTGGGTGTTGAAGTAAACCATAATGTCGTTCATTCCGTTTTTGACGATTTCGTTCCAATGCGTAGGATTGTCGTAGTAGGTCGGTAAGATGACGTTTTCGAGCTTATCCATCATCGCCAGGTAGTCGAGGCGGTCGATCTCTTCGTTGGGGAGGGAGGGATCGGCATGAGGGATCGTAAAGGAGTTGATCCCGTCTCGCTGGAATTCGGCGTGCCATCCGTCATCGATGGAGAAGTGCACCGAAGCGTTGACTCCGGCGCTCATGCCGCTCGTACCGCTGGCTTCCCGCCCCCAACGGGGGGTATTGAGCCAGACGTCGGAACCCTGCTTGAGGAGTTTGGAGAGGCGCAGTTCGTAGCCGGTCAGGACCGCGACGTTGGCGAACTCCCGGCTCATCAGTACCAGTTCGTTGAAAGTCTGGACCGCCTGCTGATCCAGGGGGTAAGGTTTGCCCGCCCAGATGATTTGGATGGGATACTTTGTGTCGGCGACGAGAGCCCGGAAACGCTCCATATCCCGGGTCAAGAGTTTGGGGCGTTTGTATTCGGCGAAGCGTCGGGCCCAGACCAGTGTCAGCACGTCGGGATCGAAGAGTTTGCCCGTTTGGTCGGCGACCTCTTCGAAGAGTTTGTGCTTGAGGTGTTTTTTGCGTCCGACGAGCTGATAGTCTTCGTGCTCGAACATCCAGCTCAGCAGCTGTTTGTCGGACCAGTAGCGCATATTCTGGGCATTGGTGATGCTGATGATTTCGCATTTTCCCGGGACGTCTTTCCACATTTCGTTGGCCACTTTTTCGTGGATCTTGCTGACGGCGTTAGCCCGTTTGGAGGTTTTGAGCGCGCCGACGGTCAGGGAAAAATCCTCGTCGTAGTAGTCGAGTTTCTTTTGAACCTCCACCAGGTCGAAACCGTTGAAAAATCCCATCCGTGCGAGGAAATGGACGTTGTGGGTTTCGTTGCCGGCCATCTCCGGCGTGTGGGTGGTGAAGACCACGTGTTTTTTGAGCTCGTCGAGTTCGGGGTAGTCGTTCATCAGCTCGAAGACCATCGGCAGGGCGTGGCCCTCGTTCATATGGTAGACATCGATGTCGAGGCCGAGGGCTTTGAGGACTTTGACCCCCCCGATCCCCAGGACGATCTCCTGGGCGATGCGGGTCTCTTCGTTGGCGTCGTAGAGTTTGTGGCTGATGGTTCTCGAGAGATAATCGTTTTCGAAGATGTCGGTGCTCAGGAGGATCACCGGGGCCGATTCGAAGGTCTCCGCCGGCAAAATGTACGCTTTGACGTAGACCGGTTTGCCGTTGATCATCACATCGACGACGATACCGGTCTCCTGGAGAAAATAGTAGAACTTCCGGCGGTATTC
>JALWNT010000104.1 GCA_027080995.1 Campylobacteraceae bacterium
TGAGTTCACGAACCATTTGTTGGACTCCGCGGTTTTTCGGGTTGTCGAGGAGATCCCAATCGAGGCTCTCTTTGTAGTTCCACTCCCGCCATTGGGCGATCTCTCCGCCCATAAAGAGCAGTTTTTTGCCGGGATGGGCGGTCATATAGGCCAGGAAGCTGCGCAGATTGGCAAATTTCTTTTCATCGTCTCCGGGCATTTTGTTGATGAGTGAACCCTTCATATGGACCACCTCATCGTGGCTCAGGGGCAGGACGTAGTTTTCCTGATACATATAGACGAAGCTGAAGGTGAGCTGGTGGTGGTGGTGCTTGCGGTGGATCGGGTCGAGCTGGAAGTACTCCAGAGTGTCATGCATCCAGCCCATATTCCACTTGTAGCCGAAGCCCAGGCCCCCGAGATAGACCGGGCGGCTGACCATCGGGAAGGCGGTGGACTCTTCGGCCATCATCATAATTCCTTTGTTCTCCCGGTAGACCGATTCGTTGAGCTGGCGGAGGAATTGGATCGCTTCGAGGTTTTCGTTGCCGCCGAATTTGTTGGGGATCCACTCCCCCTCTTTGCGGGCATAATCGAGGTAGAGCATGCTGGCCACGGCATCGACCCGGATCCCGTCGATGTGGTATTTCTGAAACCAGAACATCGCGCTGCTGACGAGAAAAGCCCGCACTTCGTTGCGGCCGTAGTTGAAGATCGCGCTGCCCCATTCGGGATGGAAGCCCTGACGGGGATCTTCGTGCTCGTAAAGGGCGGTGCCGTCGTAGCGGATCAGTCCGTGACCGTCGGTGACGAAATGCGACGGGACCCAGTCCATAATGACGCCGATGCCGTGGCGGTGCATCGTATCGACGAAAGCCATGAAATCGTGCGGAGTGCCGTAGCGGGCGGTCGGCGCGAAATATCCGGTGACTTGATAGCCCCAGGAGCCTTCGAAGGGGAATTCGGTGATGGGCATCAGCTCGACGTGGGTGTAGTTCATCTCGACGAGGTACCGGGCCAGCTCTTCGGCCGCTTCCCGGTAGCTCAAAGGGCGGTTTCCCTCTTCGACTTTGCGGCGCCAGGATCCCAGATGCACCTCGTAGATATTGACCGGCTTGTCGTGGGCGTTGATCTCGTGGCGTCGCTGCATCCACGCGTCGTCTTCCCATTCGTAGCCGTCGATGCTGTGGATTTTGGTCGCCGTCTTGGGCGGCGTTTCGAAATGAAAACCCAGGGGGTCGATCTTGTCGAAGCCTTCTCCCCCTTCGGGGGGAGTGATGTGGTATTTGTAGGTTGGACCTTCGCCGAGGTTTTCGATGAAGCCTTCCCAGACGCCGGTCCCGTCGATTCGGGGTTTGAGCGGGTGCATCCCGGGGGTGTAAGCGTTGAAATCCCCGATCACGCTCACGGCCCGGGCGCTGGGGGCCCAGACGGCGAAGTAGACGCCCCGGACACCGTCACGCTCGATCAGGTGGCTACCGAGAATTTCGTAGATGTGGGTGTGGGTCCCCTCCTTGAAGAGGTAGGTATCGGTCTCGCCCCAGGGGGAGATGTCGTAACGCACACGGCTCATGCTTTTTCCTTTCGCTGATCGATCGCTTCACGGTAGATGGCTTCGTACTCTTTGGCGGAGCGCTCCCAGTCGAAGCGAGCCTCCATCGCCCGACGGCGCATCGCATCGATGTCACCGGGGTGCTTTTGCCAGGTATCCACGGCCCACTCGAGCGTAGCGGCCAGCGCCTCCCGGCTCGGTTCCCAGAATTTGAAGCCGTTACCCATACCGGTGGCGGGGTCGTAGTTTTCGATGGTATCGTCGAGTCCTCCCGTGGCCCGGACGATAGGCAGTGTCCCGTAGCGGAGCGAATAGATCTGGTTGAGGCCGCAGGGCTCGAAAAGCGAGGGCATCAAGAAGAGATCGCTGCCTGCTTCGATCCAATGGGCCAGCTCGTTGGAGTAGCCGATGTGGCAGGCGAAGCGCTCGCTCCAGCGTTCGGCGACATCGGAGAAGAACCCTTCGGCCCACTTTTCGCCGGTGCCGAGGAAGACGAACTGCGCTCCGCTGTGGAGCAGCTCCTCCATCGCCCCGGCGATGAGGCCGATCCCTTTCTGCTCGGCGAAACGCCCCACGAAGCCGATGAGGGGGAGGTCCTCACGCTCGGGAAGGCTGAAGCGCCGCTGCAGCTCTCGCTTGCAGACCGCTTTGCCTGAGAGATCGTCCACGTCGAAGTTGGCGGGGATGAGCGGATCGGTGGCGGGGGACCATTCGCTGTAGTCGACGCCGTTGAGGATTCCCCGCAGCCGATCGGCATGAGCGCGGATGTGCTCCTCCAGGC
>JALWNT010000105.1 GCA_027080995.1 Campylobacteraceae bacterium
GCATCGAACCGCCCCGGCCTTCGCTCACACCCGTCTTTTTGCCAAAGAGCTCCGCCATCACCGCCTTGGGCTCGATCCCTCTGGCGATGCCCATGATGTGCTCACGGTAGGTGGTGAAGACATCCCCATGGTCGAAGGCTTTCATCGCCGCCACGCTCAGCGCCTCCTGGCCGATATCCAGGTGCAAAAATCCCGAGATTTCTCCCGTCATATAGTGCTCTTTGGCGGCATACTCGAACTGCCGCCCCAGCGTCATCAACTCATACAGCTCTTCGGCTTTTAATTTATCCATCGCTCTTCCTTGTTATTGGTATATTGGTGTATTGGTGTATTGGTGAAAGTCAGGTTCTAAACCCAATATACCAATAACCAATACACCAATTACAAAAATCATTTTGCTCCAAACTCGTCCAGCGCCTCGATGACCGGAGTCATGTACATCAGCGCCGGGCCGCCGTGCATCAGCACCGCCTGCATCGCCGCGTCGATCATCTCGGCCCGGCTCGCGCCGCTGTCCAGTGCCCCTTTGGTGTGCAGGGCGATGCACCATTCACACTGCGCTGCCACGGCGAGTCCCAGATTGATCAGCTCTTTGCTTTTGCGATCCAGAGCACTCGGTTTTTCGACCGCCGCCATAAAGGCGTCGAAAGCTTTGATCTGATCGGGAGCTTCCTGTTGCAAGTCGCCGATAAGTTTCTTGATCTCTTCCAATTTCTTCGTATAGGTTCCCATCTTTTCTCCCAAAAACATAGATTTGTTTATGATAGCATCTTCTTTTCTTTCAATGTCATCGTTTCATCGAAGGTATAAAGAATCGGACGCCCCGTGGGGATCTCGACTTTGACGATCTCCTCGGGACTGAGCGCTTCGATCGCCATCGTCAACGCCCGCAGGGAATTGCCGTGGGCACTGACGAGGACTGTGCGTCCCCGGGCCAGTTCGGGCGCGATCGCTTCGTGGAAATAGTTCAGTGCCCGCTTGCGGGTATCTTTGAGCGATTCGCTGCGGGGCAGATCCTTCGGATCGATGAGGCGAAACTTCGGATCATTCTGGGGAAGCCGCGGGTCTCCGTCGGGCAGAGGCGGCGGCGGAGTATCGTAGCCCCGGCGCACGGCGATGAAGGCCTCTTCGCCTACCTCGGCTTTGACCTCATCCTTGTTGCGCTGCTGCCAGGCGCCGTAGTGGCGTTCGTTGAGTTTCCAGCTTTTGATACAGTCGATCTGCTCCCAATCCATCTCCTTCAGTGCCAATTGGGCAGTATGGATCGCCCGCTTGAGCCAGGAGGTGAAGCAAATCTCCGGAAAAATCTGTGCAGAGGCGAGGATTCTCCCCGCCTCTTTCGCTTCGGCGATTCCTTTTTCGCTCAACTCCACATCGGTCCAACCGGTGAAAATATTTTGTTGATTATAAACGCTCTGTCCGTGTCGCAAAAGAATCAGTTTTCCCATGTCTGCACCTTTTTTGAAATCGGTAGATAGAACTCTTTCAAATAGTCATTCATCATCCGACGCCCTCCAAATTGCGGAGCAACGCTTCGGATCGATTCGCGCATCCTGGCCAGCCACCCCGCGGGGCGTTTGTGCTCGTCGAGGGTGTAGTAAAGAGGAACGATCTCCTCTTCGAGAAGTCTGTAGAGCGATTCGGCATCGGCCGCATCGTCGGAACTCTCCCCTCCGATCGCCCAGCCATTTTGTCCGTTGTACCCTTCGGGCCACCAGCCGTCCAGGGTCGAACAGTGCAATGTACCGTTGACCGAGGCTTTCATCCCACTGGTCCCGCAGGCTTCCATCGGGATCTGAGGGTTGTTGAGCCAGACATCGCAGCCACGGACCAGGTATTTGGCCGTCTCTTCGCCGTAATCCTCGACAAAAGCGATCCGCCCCCGGAAGCGCCGGTCCTGGCAGGTCTTGAAGATCCTCTGGATGATCTGCTTGCCGGGGTTGTCCGCGGGGTGAGCCTTGCCGGCGAAGACGATCTGCACAGGGCGGGCGTAGTTGTTGACGATCTTCTCCAGGCGCTCCAGGTCGTGAAGGATCAGTTCGGGGCGTTTGTAGGAAGTCATCCGGCGGGCGAAGCCGATGGTCAGCACGTCGGGGTCGAGCATCACCCCCTCGGCCATCGCCACCATCGGATCGATCCCCTCGTCGGCCCACTTGCGCCGGACCCGCTCACGGATGAAGTTGACCATCCGTACCTTGTAGGCGTAGTGCAGATTCCAGAGCTCCTCGTCCTCCAGCTCCTCGACGCGGGACCAAAGGTCGGGATCGTCCTGGAGATCGAGCCAATTCTCCCCCAGCAGCCCGTCGAGCTTTTCGCTCAGTTCGTCCCCCATCCAGGTGGGCAGATGCACGCCGTTGGTGATGCCGACGATCTTCCTCTTCTCTTCGGGCTCCTGGTCGAAGACACTCTTCCAGATCTCGCGGGTCACTTCGCAATGTTTTTTGCTGACGGCATTGCGCTGATCGCAGAGCCGCAGCCCCAGGACCGTCATATTGAAGCCCGCCTGAGGGGCGTCGGGGTTGAGCCCGAAGCTCATGAAGCGCTCCCTATCCATCCCCAGCCGCTGCCAATACTCCCCAAAATAGTGGCTCATCATATCGAAGCTGTACACATCGGTAGCCGCCTGCAAAGGCGTATGGGTCGTAAAGACCGAGCTCGCCTGCACCCGTGCGACCGCCTCGTCGAGGGAGAGTTTCTTCTCTTCCATAAAGAAGCGGATCCGCTCGAAGAGGGCAAAGGCCGGATGTCCTTCGTTCAGATGCAGGATCGAGTAGCGGATCCCAAGCACCTCCAGGACACGGTAGCCCCCGATCCCCAAGACGATCTGCTGGCGCAGGCGCTGGTTCATATCCGGAGTGTAGAGGTGGGAGCTGATCTGCCGATCCCAGGGATCGTTTTGCTCGATGTCGGTATCGAGCAGATAGAGCGTCACCCGCCCGACGTTGATCTTCCAGACCGCCGTGTAGACCGCCGGATCGATGAAAGGCACCTGGATTACGAGATGGTTCCCCTTCTCGTCCAGGACCCGTTCGATGGGGGCGGTATCTTTGTCGATCGTTTCGTTGGCGCCGTTTTGCCAACCGTCGCTGCCGATCACCTGGCGCACATAGCCTTGGGGATACATGAAGCCCACTCCGACCATCGGCAGCCCCATATCGCTGGACTCTTTGAGGATGTCCCCGGCGAGAAAGCCCAGCCCTCCCGAATAGATCGGCACCGAATGGTGCAAGCCGAACTCGGCGCAGAAGTAGGCGATGGGGAGGGGTTCCTCGTCGCCGGCGACCGTCTTGTCGTCGATGTAGGCTTTGAAGACGGCATAGACATAGCGGTACTCGCGCATAAAGGTTTCATTTTGCGGCAAAGCGGCCAATGTTTCATCCCCCAGGCTCTTGAGGAAACGGATCGGATTGTGTCCGCTCTCTTTCCAGAGGTAGGGGTTGATGAGGCGGAAGAGGTTTTTTCCCCGGGGGTTCCAGGTCCACCAGAGGTTCAAGGCGATCTCCCCCAATCCTTCGATCTCTTTGGGGAGTTGAGGAAGAACGGGATTGACCGACGGGTCGGTGTTGGCAACAGGCATCAAGGCTCCTTGAAATTTGGGATGAACCTTCGGAAAAACGAATCGAGTGAAATCACTCGTCATTCAAAAGGCCCGTTCGAGGTATTGTAGAGTCAAAAGGTTTCTCAACGGTAAACTTCATCGTTGACTTGGAGCTTTTTGCTATCATTTGCAAAGACGAGGAATCAAGGAGGGAGTTTGCAACGAAGATTGGTGTGGATCATTCTCTACTTCACTCTGATAAGCGGAGCTCTTTTCGCTGAAATTCCAATAGACAAATCCCTTCTCGACGCCAACGCCAGCCGCTACAAGACGATGCTGGCTACCCTCGAAAAAACTCCCAATCCCGATCCTCTCCAGGCTTCCTTGCAAAAAGCACTCCTCAACCGCCTGATCGCTCTGAGCCAATCCCACACTTTGTCCCGGAACGATCCGCTTCTTCGCCTGTTGAAGATGCACCCCCGGCGCCTTGACGAATTTCGTCAGCTTTTCGAAACGGTACTCGCGGCCCAAGAGCGACTCCTTTCCCTCGAAAAGGAGATCCAAAAACGCAGGGAAGAGCTCACCGAGCTCGCCAACGAACTGAAAAAGCCGAAAAAATACAAACGTGATCCGAAAACCCTCCGTCTTCAGTATCTCTATACCTATCGTCTCCTGCAGCAAAAGAAGCAGGAGAGACGAGCCCTCGAAACGACGCTTGCCGGCCTTCCCGATCGAATCCTCAAATCGCTCAAATACCTGCACTTCGACCCCAAAAGCCTCGAAGAGGAGATCCGCCGCAACGATGAGCGTCTCCAAGCTCTCGAGCGCAGCACCAGGGATCTGGAGCTCGAACGCGAACGCCTTCAACTCAGCGGTTATGACGGGAAAGAGTTGCAACAGGTCCTCAAAGGGCTCGAAGGTATCCGAAAAGCCCGCAACGATCTGATCGGACGACAACTCGAAAATCTCGCTTTGCTCTACGCGCTCGCCCTCAAAGAAAAAAGTGAAACCGCCTTCGGCTACCAGAAACAAATCATCGATTTTCTTGGCAAGATGGACTATCCTGCCGGTGTTGCCTCCCGTCTCGAAACTCTCTTTCTCCAGCTTAACCGCCGACGCCTCGGCATGGCCGCCATTCTCAAAAGTGCGACGGATGAGGAACTCAGGCACTCTACGAGACTCTTCTGGGAAAAAATCAACGCTCCCATTTTCACCCTGGGCAAAACCGATCTGAGCCTTTTCAAGATCATCGTCGCCCTCCTGATTTTTCTGGCGGGCTATCTCGTCGGCTGGCTCTACAAGCGCTCTATCAACCGCATCGATTCACGAAACCTCACCCCGGGCACCCGGACCCTCCTAGCCAACATCGGCTTCTACATCATCGTCATCGTCGCTTTCTTCTCGACCCTGCGCTTCTTGGGGATCAGCCTCACCAGCATCGCTCTGGTCGCCGGGGCCCTCTCGGTGGGAATCGGTTTTGGCCTGCAGAACATCGTCTCCAACTTCGTCTCCGGGATCATCCTGATGTTCGAGCGCAGCATCAAGATCGGCGACTACATCGAACTCGACGACGGGCTCAGCGGCTACGTCACCGACGTGCGGATGCGCTCGGTCACCATCACCACCAACGGCAACATCGACATCATCGTCCCCAACCAGCAGCTGATCCAAAACCGCGTCGTCAACTGGACGATGAACGACAAAATCCGCCGCTTCGAGATCCCCTTCGGTGTCGCCTACGGCACCCCCGTCGAACGGGTGGTCCAAGTCGTCATGGAGGCGGTGGGCCGCAGCGACTTTCAGGAGATCTACAGCTCCAAGGAACGCTCGACCCAAGTCGTGATGACCGGTATGGGCGACAGCAGCGTCGATTTCAAACTCTTCGTCTGGATCAAAGGCCCCAAAGCCCTGCGTCCTCTGCGCACCACCTCCCGCTTTCTGGTCCTGATCTACACCGCCCTCAACGAAGCCGGCATCGAGATCCCCTTCCCCCAGCGCGATTTGCATCTGCGCAGCGTCGACACCCCCCTCCCTGTTCTCATTACAGAGGAGTCTCCAAAGAAGGAGAATGGAGACGAGACTTAATCGGTTTCAGTGAATTCAACGAGAATCGGATTGTGATCCGAAAGAGCCGGGAGAAGAGGAACATCAAAACGCCGAGGGTCCAAAGCCCGATAAAGGATCATATCCAAGGGATGACCCCAAAAATGTTTGACACCTCCGACGGAAAGATCAAGGCGTTTCAATTTCAAAGCTTTGGCAAAACATTGCAAATGTCGTTGACGCCCTAAATTCCAGCCGTTGAAGTCACCCGTGACGATCATCGGGCCTTCGTGGCCTCTGAGCAGCTCACGCATCCGCTCCAACTCCCGGTCGTACTGGCCGTTTTCCCGGAAATTGATCCCGTGGACGTTGAGCAAGAGCAGCGTCGCACCGCTTGCGAGGCGATGGCGCTGCAGGAGGAAGCTTTTGCGCGGGCCGATGAACCCTTCCCTCCCTTCGCTCAGGAACGCTTCCGAATCCAAAGGGCGGCTCGCCGAAGCGTTCAGCACGCCGTAGTAGCGTCGCGCGCTCCGGAGATTGGCGGCGGCATAGCAAGCGAAGCCCTCCAGCAGGAACGGAGCCCCCCTTCGGACCCTCGCCTCCTGCAAGCAGAGCAGCTCCAAGCCCCACTCCCGCTGCCATCGCTCAAAAAGGCGGCGGTACTGCGCACTCCCGCGCCGTTTGTTGACGTTCCAGCAGAGCAGACCGAACTCTCGCGAAAGGTGCAGTCCCGGTCTCCTCTTTTCCGGGCAGTGGATCAACGTAGGGCTTCCGATCATCGGGGCAATTCTCCAGAGTTTTTCGCTAAGATGAATTGTAGTCAAAATCGTAAGGAAGCAACGATGTGGATCGCCGCTTTTATCGTCATAACGCATGGGTTGGGTCTTTTGTCGGCCTTCAAAGCGATGATGGAGAGCCGCACCGCCCAAGGGGCAATCGCCTGGGTGATCTTCCTGCTGACGATGCCCTACGTCGCCGTACCCGCCTACTGGATCTTCGGTCGCAGCCGCTTCCAAGGCTACGTCAAAGCCCGCGATTACGTGCTCAAAGAGGGCAGCGATATTCTCGACCGGCTGCGGGAGGCGATGGGACGCTACCGCCCTCCCTTCGACAAACGCCACGCCGTCAGCGCCGCGGAGGCGATGGCCGACACCCCTTTTACCGGCAACAACGAGGTGGAGTTGCTCATCGACGGCGACGCCACGTTCGCCAGCATCCTGGAGGGGATCGAGAGGGCGCAAAAGTACGTGCTTTTCCAGTTCTACATCGTCCGCGACGACGGCCTCGGACGTCGTATCCAGCGCCATCTCATCGACAAAGCTCACGCAGGCGTGCCCGTCTATTTTCTCTACGATGAGATCGGCAGTCACTCGCTCGATGCCTCTTATCTGCGTACCCTGCGCGAAGCCGGCGTGCAGATCAGCTCCTTCGGCAGCCGTCAAGGCTGGGCCAACAAATTCCAGCTCAATTTCCGCAACCACCGCAAAGTGGTCGTCGTCGACGGCCGGGAGGCGTGGGTCGGCGGGCACAACGTCGGCGACGAATACCTCGGCAAAGACCCCGCTTTCGGCCACTGGCGCGACACCCATCTGCGTTTCGCCGGGCCGGCGGTGATGGGGGCGCAGCTCTCCTTCGCCGAAGATTGGTACTGGGCGACGGGGACGACGATCCCCGAGCTCGACTGGACCCCCCGGCCTTCGGATCGGGGCGACGCGTCGGTGCTGGTGATTCCCACGGGGCCCGCCGACCGGATGGAGACGGCGGAGCTGATGTTTCTGCACGCCATCAACGTCGCGCGCGAACAGCTCTGGATCGCCTCCCCCTATTTCGTCCCCGACGACGCCGTCGTCTTCGCCCTGCAGCTGGCGGGACTGCGGGGCGTGGATGTGCGCATCCTGATCCCCGATAGACCCGACCATCTCATCGTCTGGCTCTCGGCGTTCAGCTACTTCGCTGAAGCGGGCAAGACCGGCGTACGCTTCTACCGCTACACGGAGGGCTTCTTGCACGAAAAAGTCATGCTCATCGATCGCCAGGTCGCGACCGTCGGCACCGCCAACTTCGACAACCGCTCCTTCCGGCTCAACTTCGAAATCACCGCCGTCGTGGAGGATGCCGCTTTCGTCGAAAAGGTCGAAGCGATGTTTGTGGACGACTTCGCCCACTCCGAACTCCAGCCCGTCGACATCATGCGGCACAAACCCTTCTGGTTCAAGACCCTCGTCCGACTTGCCCGGCTCGCCGCACCGGTACAGTAGCGCACGACGAAAGCCTCCGCTTGCGTATCCTCTAATCGATCATCGCATCGAGCGGGACAAACTCGATCCGCCCCTTTCGGACGACTCCGAGCTCTTTCTGACAGGCCAGGGAAGGAAGCGAAACGTAACGGCCAAGGATTTTCCCCTGATGGAAGTGCCCTTCAATCACCCATTCGGCTTCGGGAGGGTAATGGGAGAGAATTCGATCGACTTTGCGCCCGAATCCTTTGAAATCCCTGCAGATTTTCTTTTTCCGCAACGCACGGATCTGGGGATCGATGAGCCGCTTTTCCCAGGGAAGCAGCAGGCACATCGCGCGACATTGCCGAAGCAGATAGCTGTAGAGTTCGTAGCCCAGCCCGACGTCGTAGCGATCGCCGTGGGAGAGCATCACTTTCGACTCCCCCATCCGCATCGACACGGGTTGCTTCCCGCGGGGATAGACCGCCATCTGCGGGAAAAGCCGTCCCAGGCAAAAGTCGTGATTGCCCTCGAAATAGTGGATCTCCATCCGCCGCGATAGCCGCTGTAGGATCTCCACCGCTTCACGCGAAAAGCTCACGATGTACTCTCCGCAACCGAAAAGCAGATCGAAGATATCCCCCATCAAAAAGAGCTGCGGCGCCGTAAGCTCCCCGGAGTCCAACGCCCGAAGCAGCCGCAGAAACTCGTCACCGTGGTGGGGATAGTGAGCATCGGCGACAAAGAGAGCACCCTCTTTGATTGGATGTTGGATTTTGGATGTTGGATTTTGGATGCCAGGATATGTTTCTCTCTCTTTCAATATTCCGACATCCAACATTCAAAATCCTCAATTCCTATCATCATTTACGGCACGTAAGCGATCACCGGTAACCCCGCTCCCTCATCCAGGCCCATCATCAGGTTCGCCGCGGCGAGAGCCTGGCTCGCAGCACCGCGCAGGAGGTTGTCGATGGCGGAGCTGACGAAGAGTGCTTTGCCGTTGCACGCGGCATAAAGATCGCAAAAGTGGGTGCCGGCGGTGCTTTTGATGTCGACCGGCTTGTCGCGTAGGCGGATGAAGCGCTCCGTCTCGTAGGCTTTCTCCAGGATCCGGCATGGATCGATCTCCTCTTTGAGGGTGGCGTAGACACTGACCAGTTCTCCGCGGGTGGCGGGGATCAGGTGGGGGACGAAATTCACCGAGACCTTCGCGCCGTGGACCTTGGCGATCTTCTCCTCGATCTCGGGGGCGTGGCGGTGTTTGAGGGGGTTGTAGGCGAAGATGTTGTCGTTGATCGTGACGAAGTGACTCGTTTCACTCAGCTTTTTGCCCGCGCCGCTGACTCCGGACTTGGCGTCGACGAAGAGCGGAGCCGCCGTATCGATGTAGGGAATGAAGGGGAGGATGCCCAGCAACGTGGCCGTCGGATAGCAGCCGGGCCCTGCGACGAGACGGGCGACTTTGATCTCTTCGCGGTAATACTCGATGAGGCCGTAGACCGCTTCGCCCAGATGCCCGGGGTCTTCGTGGGGGCAGTAGGCCGCTTCGTAAGTCTCCCGATCCAGGCGGTAGTCGGCGGAGAGGTCGACGATCTTCACGCCCCGCTCGATCAACTGTTTGGCAAGCCCCATCGAGGCTTTGTGCGGCAGAGCCAGAAAGACAAGCTTGCATCGCTGCGCCACCTGCTCCACGTCCACCTCCTCGACCGGGAAAGTGATCAGATCCAAAAGCGCGGGGTGCAGCTCCTCGAGCATCACGTCTCCGCTGCTTGTGGCCAGATAGTTGAGGCGGAAACTCGGATGGTTCAGGAGCATTTTGACCAGTTCGAGACCGGTGTAGCCGCTGGCGCCGACGATGCCTACTTCGATCATCACCCTCTCCTATTCCGCATCGATGGGAGTGTATTCGACCGCTTCGACGTCGAAGCTCTTGCGCCCGCCGGGGAGCTGAAGCTCCACCTCGTCGCCCTCCTCCTTGCCCAGCAGCGCCCGGGCCATCGGAGACTGGATCGAGATCAAGCCTTTGGAGGGGTCGGACTCCTGACTGCCGACGATGGTGTAGCGGACCTCTTCGTCACTGTCGTGGTCGATCAGCACGACGGTGGAGCCGAAGCTCACCCGCTCATGCGCCAGCTTGGAGGGGTCGATCACCTGCGCTCTGGCCAGGAGATCCTGCA
>JALWNT010000106.1 GCA_027080995.1 Campylobacteraceae bacterium
AATCCATCACCACCTCAAAGACATTCTCCCCCTTCTCTTTGTCGTATCGGTAACGGAAGCCGTAACCGAGCTTCTCCAGAATGTTGGCGACGATATAGAGCCCCAGTCCGAAGCCGTGGCTGCGCTTCTCCTCTTGACTGAAGGGCTCGATATAGTAAGTGAGATCCTCTTTGAGCGGCTCACCGACGGAACGAACCTCGATCCGGTTTCCTACCGTCACCAATGTTACATGGTGATCGGGGCTGTATTTGATTCCGTTGTCTAGGAGGTTTTTGAGCACCAAAGCCAACAATTTGACATCGGTGAGCAGAGGGCGGTCTGTAAATTTGAGGGTATATTTCTGAGGATCGGCCATCAAGACCCGTTCGGTACGCTCCAATACCTCTTTTAACGTCGTTTCCATTTTCTCCGGCACGAAATTGTACATCGTAATCCGCTCCACCTCCGCCAGATCACTGATAAGCTCGTTCATTCGTTCAAACGCATTGGTTAGCACCTGTTTGGCCATCGGATCGTCGATGGTTTCGACAATGATCCGCCCTTTGGTGATGGGGGTTTTGAGCTCGTGCATGATGTTGCGCATAAAGAGGTTTTTGGAACTCATCAGCTGCTTGATGTGGCGGATCGCCTTGTCGAAACTGCGGGCGATGCGACCGATCTCATCGTCGCCCATCTCTTCGATGCGAACATCCAGATCGCCCGCGGCGAACTGTTCGATCTGTCGATGAAGTTTTTTGAGAGGATAGAGTTTGCGCAGGACCATAATGTACATAAACAGCAAGAGAATCCCCAGAATCGTCGCAATGGTCAAAAGCATCTCGTAGATATAATCCTGAGGATGGTCATCCCTTAGCATCAAATCATAATCGTAGCGCTCGATCAGAATATAGTAGTGCTGTTTCGTTTTGAAAACGCGCACATTGCCGTAGGGAGAACGCCCGCTGAAGATCGTTATACCGCTGTTTTCAATCTCTTTCTTGACCGTTTGGGGATCGATGGGTTGCAGTCGGTATTTTTCGAGAAGTGTTTTAAGGGCGGTGGAGTTGCGATCGAAATTCTCCCGTGTGAGAAATTCGTCGGCGATCATCTTGTAGCGATTGATCTGCTGGAGATGCCGCTGCTCCTTTCCCGCGGATAGAAGATAAAAAAAGGTCGCCCCCACCACGATCAAGGCGATCGCGAAGATTACATGGATGAACGTCGTGACCGAAACGTTTTTCATCGGGGACTCATACCTTGTCGGTCAACAGATACCCCACTCCCCGCACCGGTCGAATGTATTGATGATCGGGGTCGTACTTGGCGATTTTGTGACGAATCCGTGAAATGATCACATCGATGTTTTTGACGGAACTGGAATCGTCGATGTGCTCGCTCTCATAGAGCAACTGCTCGCGACTCACCGCCGAATTCATATGCTGGATCAGCATCGAAAGCACATCGAACTCCGCCGCGGTCAGCTCCAAAGGGATTCCCTTGAATCGGACGACCCTTCCCTCCCGATCCAGATCGAAGATCTCCTCCTCTTTTTTCTGCCGTGACGCGGCGGTACGACGCAAGATCGTCTTGATCCGGGTGACAAGCTCACGGGGGTCGTAGGGCTTGGGCATATAGTCGTCGGCCCCGCGCTCCATACCGATCACTTTGTCGGTGATGTCGTCGCGGGCCGAGGAGATAATGATCGGCACATCCGACTTTTCTCTGATTTTCTCGACGACCTCCAAGCCGTCCATCCCCGGCAGCGTCAAATCCAAAATCACCAGATCGAAATCTTTCTGGTTCAGCATCGAGAGCCCGAGATAGGGGTCTTCGACCGTCTCGACCTCCATCCCGTATTTGCTCAAATAGCCGGAGAGGACCATCGCCAATTCCGGATCGTCCTCGATGATGAGGATTCTCATTTTCCCTTCTTCTGTCATTCCTACCCCTTTTTTTGCATTTACTACGCTTATTGTTTCGTTAATCATACCATTAGAACGATAAAAAGGACGGGGCTCCGGAGCCCTACTCTTCGATGTTTCGGCTGTATTGGATATAGATGCGTGTCGCGGCGAAGAGAAAGGTGGTGATGGCCGGCCCGAGGATCATCCCCCAGAAACCGTAGGTACTCATCCCCGCCACGATGGAGAAGAAGATGACCAGCTCATTGATCCGGACATGGTGTTGGAGCATCTGATCTTTGATCATTTTGATGATGACCGGCTTGACGAAGGTATCGGCGATGATCGAGATGACGACGATGGAATAGCCCGCGATGACCAGAGCCGAGCGGCTCCCCAGCTCGCTCCAGGCGTAAAGAGAGAGCGGGACCCAGACCAGCGCGCCTCCGACGACGGGGATCAGCGAAGCAAACCCGTAGATCGCCCCGAAAAGCAGCCCGTCGAAACCGAAGTAACTGATAAAGATCCCGAAGAGAAAGCCCTCGAAGATCGCCGTAACGATGATGGAGTAGAAGACAACCTCCATCGTCGATGCCACCTCGTCGATCATTTCACGGCTCTCCTTGTGCGGCGCCGGGATCAGCGCTTCGATCAGCGCCAAAAAGGGCTGCTGATAATAAACCACCGCCCCGTAAAAGACGATGACCAAAAAGACATCCTTGACGAAGCCGAGTCCTTTGGTCCCCATCTGCGTCAAATAGAGGGAAATCTCTTTGAAATAGGGAACCACTTTGTCCGCTCGCAGATACTCCTCTCCCCATCGGTTGAGATAGGGGATGTCGGCGACCAGCTTTTTGAGCTTTTCGAAGATGGTCTGCAGTGTCGCCTGATCGAGATGGCTGAGATACTCCACCCCCGTCGTCGCGATGTAGATGATCGGAGCGAGGATCAGCGCGATAAGCAGCAGCACCATCACTCCCGTCGCCAGCTGTCGGGAGTGGATAAGCCCGGCGATCTGCTGGGTCAGGTTGCTCGTGGCCATCGCCAACAGCACCGCCACCACCATCGAGAGCAAGAAAGGGTGGTAGATGCTGTAAGCCCCCCACAGCGCCAGGAGGAAGAGCACCACGATGAAAAAGCTGTTTTTATTCTCCAGCAAAAAGACTCCCTTCAGCGCCCGGAGGCGTCAGACGAAAAAGCGCATAACTTTTGGGCGTAGCGATGCGCCCGCGGGCGGTGCGCTCGATGTAGCCGTTGGCCAGCAGATAGGGCTCCAAGACATCCTCGATCGTCCCTTCGTCTTCGCTCAGAGCGGCGGAGATCGTACTCAGCCCCATCGGCCGCCCCTTGGCCGCGACCAGCAGTTCCAGCAGGCGCAGATCCTGCTCGTCGAATCCGATGTGGTTGACCCCCAGTTGATCGAGGCCGTAGCGGGTCCGCTCCAAAGAGATCCTCTCCTCCCCCGCCACTTCCGAAAAATCCCGCACCCGACGCAGCAGGCGCAGCGCGATCCGGGGCGTCCCCCGGCTGCGTCGGGCGATCTCCAGCGCCGCCTCCGGCCGGATGGAGCTGCCGAGCTTCGCCGCCGCCTGCTCGACGATCCGGGCCAACTCTTTCGCTTCGTAGAACTCCATACGAAAATGCATCCCGAAGCGCTCCCGAAGCGGATGAGAGAGCATCCCGGCCCGGGTCGTCGCTCCGATCAGAGTAAAGCGGGGCAGATCGATCTTGACCGCCTGAGCCGCCGGACCGCTGCCGATGATGATGTCGAGACGATAATCCTCCATCGCCGGATAGAGGATCTCCTCGATGGCGGGGCTGAGACGGTGGATCTCGTCGATAAAGAGGATATCCCCCTCCTCCACGTTGGTCAGCAGCGCCGCCAGATCCCCCGACTTTTCGATCATCGGTGCGGCGGTGGTCTTGATGTTGCTTCCCATCTGTGAAGCGATGAGATTGGCCAGCGTCGTCTTCCCCAGACCCGGAGGGCCGAAAAAGAGGATATGATCCAGCGCCTCCCCCCTCTTCAAAGAGGCTTCGATAAAGACTTGAAGGTTCTTTTTGATCTTCTCCTGGCCGACATACTCTTCCCAGCTGGAGGGGCGCAGGGAACGCTCGTAGTTCCCCTCCCCCTCGAAGCGCTCGATCTCGACGATTCTTTCCATCAAAAGTCCCTTTTGAATGGAGTGGGTAGTGGGTAGTGGGTAGTGGGTAGCTTTGTGATGGAGAATGGAGAATGGAGAATGGAGAATTTCGGGGCGTTGCCTTGCAACGCGTATTTTTGGAGGCGGGACTTCAGTCCCGCAAAATGCAGGGCTAAAGCCCTGCCCCCCATATACCAATACACCAATATACCAATAACTAATAACAGTGTTCCAAACACCATCGGTTCCTCATTCAATACGAGATTCAATACGAGTGTTCCGTATCCGGGAAAGCCCGACTGCGGACCTCCTCCCGATATTCGCGCAATCCCTGACGGATCAGCTCTGCGCCGTCGAGGTAACGTTTGACAAACTTCGGTTTGAAGGCTTCGAAAAAACCGAACATATCGCTCCAGACCAGGACCTGCCCGTCGGTGCCGTTGCCCGCGCCGATCCCGATGGTGGGGATCTTAACCGCCTCGGTGATCCGGGTGGCCGCTTCCGACTTCATCCCCTCCAGCAGCAGCGCGAAAGCCCCCGCCTCTTCCAGGGCCAGGGCGTCGGCCATCAATTCCTCGATCTCCTCTTCGCTGCGTCCTCGGACCCGATATCCCCCTTCGGCGCGGACCGATTGGGGCATCAGCCCGATGTGCGCGACGACGGCGATTCCGTTTTCGCTGAGGGTACGGACTATTTCGGCTTTCTCCCGGCCCCCTTCGATCTTGACCGCTTCGGCGCAGGTCTCCCGAAAGACCCGGGTCGCGTTTTCCAGCGCCTGTGCGGGCGTCGTGTAGGTTCCGAAGGGCATATCGAAGACGATCAGCGGCAGCTTCGCCCCCTTGCAGACCGCTTTGGTGTGGTAGATCATCTGATCCAAAGTGGCGCTGAGGGTGTCGGACTCGGCAAAAAAGCTCATATTGAGACTGTCGCCGACGAGAATCATCTCCACCTCGCCGTCGAAAATCCCGGCAAAAAGCGCGTCGTAGGCGGTGATCATCGTGACGGGTTCACGCCCTTTTCTCTCCCGAATGGTGCGTACGGTGATCTTTTTGTCGATGGGTGCCGACTGGATGCTCATAACGTAGCCTCTCCTTCTTCATAACTGAAGTGATTTTATCCAAAATCTGTATAATATCCTCAACTTTATCACACAGGACTATGCGTGAAACGACTTGTCGCCTACATAACCACCGGATATCCCGATCCCGCTTTTACCGTCGATCTCGCCCTGGCCCTGGCCGAAGCGGGGGTCGATACCCTGGAGCTGGGCATTCCCTTTTCCGATCCCGTCGCCGACGGCCCCGTCATCGAGAGTGCCAACCTCCGGGCGCTGCAACGGGGCTTTCGCCTGCAGCAGCTCTTCGACGTTTCCCGGCAGATCGCTCCGGTGATCGATACCCTCTGGATGGGCTATTTCAACCCCTTCTACCATCAGGGAGTGGAGCGGTTCGTCGCGGAGGCGAAAGCAGCCGGAGTCCACGGCTTCATCATTCCCGACCTTCCTTTCGAAGAGGCACAACCCTACAAGCCGATGATCGAGGAGGCGGGACTCAGCCTCATCGATTTCATCGCTCCCACGGACACTCCGGAGCGGATCGCCATGATCGCCCGCGACGCCCGCAAATTTCTCTACCTCGTCGCCTACGCCGGCATCACCGGAAGCGGCCAGAGCGAAGAGCTCTCCGGTGTGATTTCCCACATCCGGGAAGCGACGCAGACTCCGGTCTATCTGGGCTTCGGCGTCACCCCCGAAACGGCCAGAGAAAAAGCCCGCAATGTCGACGGCGTGATCGTCGGATCGGCATTCGTCAAAGTGCTGCTGGACGAAAAGTTGAACGCTTCGGAAAAGATTGCAAAAGTCTCCGCAATGGCGAAAGAGATCAAAGAGAAGATCAATGAATGAATGTTATTGGTTATTAGTCATTGGTCATTGGGAGTTGGTCAATAATTCTTGAGGAAGAATACCGATCTTCCGGATCCCGGATCAGCTCCGGGGTGACAGGCCGGGATTGATCAAAAGATCATCCCGTCGACGGGGGAGCTGGCGGTGGCGAAGGGGCGTTTGGGAATGCGGCCGGCTTTGTAGCTAAGGCGTCCGGCGAGGACGGCGTGCTTCATCGCTTCGGCCATTTCGATCGGATTCTCGGCCTGGGCGATGGCGGTGTTGGTGAGCACTCCGTCGGCCCCCAGCTCCATCGCCGCCGCCGCATCGCTGGCGCAGCCGATCCCTGCATCGACGATGACCGGGACATTGACCGCCTCTTTGATGAAGACCACGTTGAAGCGGTTCTGGATCCCCAGCCCCGATCCGATGGGAGCCGCCAGGGGCATCACCGCCGCCGCACCGGCCTCCTCCAGACGCTTGGCGACGATGGGGTCGTCGTTGGTGTAGGCCATAATCGTAAAGCCGTCTTCGGCCAGGACTTCGCAGGCTTTGAGGGTTTCGATCACATCGGGATAGAGCGTCTTGGCGGTATCGCCGATCACCTCCAGTTTGATCAGGTCGATCCCTGTCGCTTCCCGGGTCAGGCGAAAGAGGGTGATCGCCTCCTCGGCGGTGGTACACCCTGCGCTGTTGGGTAGAAACTTCACGTCGGTACCCTTGAAGTAATCCATCAGATTCTCTTCGTCGGGGTTGGTGATGTTGACCCGCCGCACCGCTACCGTGATCATTTCGCTGCCGCTGGCCAGAGTGGCGTCCCGGGTGGTCTGGAAATCGGGATACTTCCCGCTACCGACGATCAGGCGGCTGGTAAATTCGTACTTTCCGATCTTGAGGATATCGCTCATCTTTTTCCTTCTTTATTATGAATTTTCAAAAAGGTTTCATCCGATGGCGACAAAGGAGCTTTTGCCCCAACGAGGTGCCACTGGCATTAGCGACTGCCACAGCTATCGGATGAAACCGGTAGAACTTCTTATTTACCCGTTTTATAACAGGGAAAACTTAATCACATTTTAAAACGTTACAGATCCCCTCGACCAGAGCCTCTTTTTCGATCCGGCGTATCGTTTCGTCATACTCCTCGAAAGTCTCGAAGCCCTCTTTCTCCAGTTCGTACTGTACGATCACCTCGCCGCCATCAAGTTCGCTGCTGACCCAGTGCACCGTCACGCCCCCTTCGGGGTGTTCATCCTCCCAGCTCTTTTCGATGGCGTGCAAGCCGCGATGCCGAGGCAGCAGGGAAGGATGCAGATTGATGGCCTTCACCCGCTCGGTAAAGACCGGCGTCAAGATCCGCATAAAGCCCGCCAGGACCGTCAAGTCGGGCGTGTACTTCCCGATCCGCTCCACCAGCGCCCGATCGAAACTCTCCCGGTCGGGAAAGTCCCGATGATCCAGCACCTCCACGGGTACACCGTGCCGCTTCGCATGCGCGATCCCTTCCGCTTCGGGATTGTTGGTCATGGCCGCCGCCACTTCGAGCTTTTTGCCATGTAGCTGTTCCAGGATATAAGCCAGATTGCTTCCCGTTCCGCTGAAGAGAACCACTATCCTTTTCATCAAAGGGTCCTTTTTTGATGAAAAGGGATGGAGAATTGAGAATGGAAGATGGAGAATTCGGCTAAAAAACCTCTTGTCTCCGATAGAGCCTTTCGATCAATGCCGGGAGAGGTTTCATTCGGTGGGGACAAAGGAGCACCCAACCCCGCAGGGGCGCCTTCGGCGTTTGCGACTGCCGGAACTACCGAATGAAACCGGTGAGATTTCATAAGATTGGATAAGAGATTGCACATAGTATGGTTTTTATTCCTCATTGAGATATTTGAGATTGTCGATCAGATCCGTCGGCAGCATCGAATAGTCCGCTCCTTTGTAATGCCGGGCGGCCAGGGCCAGGGCCAGGCTCCCCTGAATCGCGGCATCGAGCGCTTCATAACCTTGGGCCAGCAGCGCCGCGATCAAGCCGCTGAGCACGTCACCGCTGCCCCCTTTGGCCAGGGCCGGCGTCCCCAGGGGATTGACGAAAAGCTCTCCCAGATGGGCGATGATGGGATTGGCCCCTTTGAGCAGTAAGACGACGTGAGGGAAACGGGCGCTGAAACGGCGAGCCAGCCCGAAACGGTCCCGCTGGACCGTTTCTACGTCGAGCTCCTCCTTCATCAGGATTCTCCAAAGCCGTGTAAACTCGGCTGGATGGGGAGTGACGACGATCTTACGGTTCTGCTGATGCAGAATCTGCAGGAGCTCCGGTTTGTTGAAGGCATCGGCATCCAGCACGATCGGAAGCGGCGAATCCACCACCTCCTTTTCCAGCAGCTCCGACTCGAAATAATCCCCCAGTCCCATTCCGATCGCCAGGGCCGTGGCTTTGGGGGGAACCGTGGTGGCCGTCATCAGAAATGCGGGAGCCCTCACCTGCTCATGGATCACCAGCGTCGTCAGCCCTGCTCCGAAACGGGCCGCCGCCGAAGCGGCGATGATCCCGGCCCCCTCTTTCTCTCCGCAGAAGACCGCCGCATGGCCGAAGGTCCCTTTGTGGCCGGCCGTCCGGTCGGAACGCAGCGGAGGAAGAAAATCGGCAGCCTCCAGGAGCCGAACGGAGCTCTCCTCCTCGTAGAGCATCCGCTCCACTCCCAGATCGACGCAGCGGATCTCCCCGACATACTCTTTGGCGGCATCGAGATAGAGCGCCTCCTTGAGGGCTCCCATCGTCACCGTCAGATCGGCCCGGAAGGCCGTCGGCGAGGGCCAGCCCGACTCGTCGAGCCCCGTGGGAATGTCGCAGGCGAGTTTGAAGCCCTCCAGAGCGTCGAGACTCTCGACGATCCCGGCGATCTCTTCACTCAACGGACGGCTCAGCCCGGCCCCGAAAAGCGCATCCACGACGATCTCGGCCTCTTCGATCTCTTCGACCGTTGGCACCCCCACCTTGCGGGCCCGCTCCAGCTGGAGTTTCGCCATCGGCGACTTGACCCCCAGCGGCAGAAAGAGCCTCGGCGAGAAGCTCCCCTGCAGAAGCCTGGCCAGGGTAATGCCGTCGGCGCCGTTGTTGCCCGGCCCCGCCGCAATCAGTACCGACGCTCCCGCCGCGAAGCGCTCCCGAATCGCCCGAGCCATCCCTTCGGCGGCGTGCTCCATCAGCAGATCCTCCGTCAATCCATACTCCTCGTAACACTTCCGGTCCATCGCATAACAGTTTCGATAGAGTCTCTGCATTCCCCTTCCCCTTTCTCCTTGACACTTTGCTGTGAATTATACTCTTTCCATCTCTTCCTAATACACCAATAACCGATATACCAATAACATCACATAAATCAACTCCCCCTAATTCATATTCCGCTATAATCCCGCCACTTTGTCCCGGCTCAGCCAAAATCGGACATGAAAGGGGGTGATTGCATGCCTGGTATCGTCGTTTCTCCTCGAGACACCTTCGAGGAAGCCTACCGCAAATTCAAGCGGCAGTGCGACCGGAACCTGATCGTCACCGAAGCGCGCGCACGGCAGCACTACGAAAAGCCCACCGAGCGCCGCAAGAAAGAGAAGATCGCCACCCGAAAAAAGATCCTCAAGAAGCTCTACATGCTTCGCCGCTACGAAGCGCGCCTCTAAGCGCCTCCGCCTCCGGGCGGAACCTCAACAGCTCTTCAAAAACAGAAATACGTTTCCCCAATACACCAATAACCAATCTACTCAATTACACAAAAAGTCATTTCCCTTTTTTCGATAGAATTTCCCAACTTTGAAGGAATGAGGAGAGCCGAATGACTTTTACCGCACCGCTGCAAAAAGAGGCGCTGAAACTGATGCTTCTGGGCTCGGGAGAGCTGGGCAAAGAGGTCGCCATCGAAGCCCAACGTCTGGGGCTGGAAGTGATCGCCGTGGACAAATACGAGCACGCCCCGGCCCATCTGGTCGCCCACCGCTCCTACGCCGTCGATATGCAGGATGCAGAGGCGGTCTTGGCCCTGATCGAAAGAGAAAAGCCCGA
>JALWNT010000107.1 GCA_027080995.1 Campylobacteraceae bacterium
GTGAGAAGCGAAGCTTCGTGCTTGCGACTCTTCACTTAGCACTTAACACTAAAAAACCAAGGAGTTTATATGACCGAAGAGAAAGTATTGGATGCGTTGAGAAACGTCGTCTATCCCGGATTTACCAAAGATATCGTCAGTTTCAATTTCGTCAAAGGCGTCGAGATCGACGACAACGACCGTGTCAAAGTGACCGTCGAGATCACCTCCAGTGCCGACGAGGTCAAAGCCCAGCTGATCAAGGAGATCGAAACCGAGCTGGCCAAAGCCGGAGCCGAGGATGTCTACGTCGACATCATCGCCCCCAAAAAGCCCGTGGAGCGCAGCAACTCCATGACCGGCAAAAACATCGCCCCCCAGGTCAAAAACTTCCTGATGATCAGCTCCGGTAAGGGAGGAGTCGGCAAATCGACCACCGCCGTCAACCTGGCGATCGCAATGGCGATGCAGGGCAAGCGGGTCGGACTGCTCGATGCCGATATCTACGGCCCCAATATCCCCCGGATGCTGGGAATCGACGGGGTCAAGCCCGAAGTCGTCGGCAACAAGGTCAAGCCCATCGAAGCCTACGGGATCGAAGTGATGAGTATGGGAAGCCTCATGGAGCCCGGCCAGTCTCTAATTTGGCGGGGAGCGATGATCATGAAGGCGATCGAGCAGTTCCTGCGCGACATTCTTTGGAGCGAATTGGATGTGCTGGTCATCGACATGCCTCCCGGAACCGGTGACGCTCAGCTGACGCTGGCTCAGAGCGTTCCCGTCACCGCCGGTGTCACGGTCACCACCCCTCAGGAAGTCAGCCTCGACGACAGTCGCCGGAGCCTGGATATGTTCCAGAAGCTGCACATCCCCATCGCCGGGGTCATCGAAAATATGAGCGGCTTCATCTGCCCGGGCGACGGCAAAGAGTACGACATCTTCGGCATGGGAACCTCCGAGCCGGTCGCCAAAGAGTACGGCACCGAGCTTCTGGCCCGCATCCCCATCGAGCCCCAGGTGCGTATCGGAGGAGATACCGGTAAGCCGGTCACCTACACCCAGCCCGAGAGCGAAACCGCCAAGCGCTTCCAGGAGGCGGCGAGCAAAGTGATCGCCTTTATGGAGAAGGTCAATGAAGAGGGCGGAGCCGACAACGCTTCCATCCAGCCGACCACTCCTCCGGGTGTGAGCGCCTGCAGCATGAAGTAAGCCCCGCTTTTTCAGCGGGCTTTCTCTGCTTTTCAAGTTTCTTTCAGCTTTCTTCGCTAATATTCTATTCCACTTTCAGTCGGGGTGTGGCGCAGTCTGGCTAGCGCGCTACCTTGGGGTGGTAGAGGTCGCAGGTTCGAGTCCTGTCACTCCGACCATTTAATCTTCTGTATCAATAGATATTTTTTCCAATTCATGTTCGCAATAAGTGCAATTCCTCCCTCTCATCTATGCCGCAATGGCAAATTTCTTCCATAAACCCATTCGGAATCGTGGTGCATTGAAAGAGTGGACAATCAAGAGGAGTTTTCTCACCGCTTTCTTATAGAATCCGCGATAAAATATTTGCATCTAACGCAAAAGGATAGTGCATGATCTACATTGAAGATATCGTAGCGGATGAAGTTTTGGATAGCCGGGGGAACCCTACCGTCCGGGCGAAAGTGAGCCTCAGTGACGGGACCGTTGCGGAGGCGATCGTCCCCAGCGGAGCGAGCACCGGCAAGCGGGAAGCTCTGGAGCTCCGCGACGGCGATCCGAGCCGTTTCCTGGGTAAGGGAGTTTTGGGAGCCTGCGAAAACGTCAACACGCAAATCGCCGAGGCGCTGGTGGGGATCAGCCCCTTCAACCAGGCGGAAGTAGATCTGATCATGAAAGATCTCGACGGTACCGACAATTATGCGAACCTGGGGGCCAACGCGGTTTTGGGCGTCTCCATGGCGGTCGCCCGGGCGGCGGCTCAGTCGCTGAAAATGCCCCTTTACCGTTATCTGGGCGGAGCCAACGCCGTCGTCATGCCGACGCCGATGCTCAACATCATCAACGGAGGGGAGCATGCCGACAACGATGTGGATTTCCAGGAGTACATGATCATGCCCACCGGCTTCGACAGCTTTTCCGAAGCGCTACGTGCCAGTAGCGAAATCTATCATACCCTCAAAAAAATCCTTCACGAGATGGGCCACAGTACCTCGTTGGGAGATGAGGGAGGCTTCGCCCCCAATCTGAGCAACAACGAAGAGCCGATCCAAGTGATCATGCAAGCAATCGAGCAGGCGGGTTATACTCCCGGCGAAGATGTCGTCATCGCGTTGGACGTCGC
>JALWNT010000108.1 GCA_027080995.1 Campylobacteraceae bacterium
TTTTTCAGCACTTTCACACTTGCTCTTCCCTTTTCATGACCGGGGGGAAACTCCCGGAAGGTCAAAGAGCTTGCACTCTTATTGAAGCGGATGACTCCCCACCCCGGGGCATCATTCCAATCCACACCGTCGATCGCATGACCGTAACTGTCGACGAAATAGAAAGTCTTTCCGGCAATCAGCTTTTTGACCTGAGCTGCACTCTTAGTACTAACGTATCCATCTCCTTCTACACTTACAACCCCAGTTTCCGCTGCAATCATCGACAGAGAAGAAATCCCAAGCAATCCGACCATCATCATTGTTTTAGATAAGACTTTCATTTTTTTCTCCTTTTATCTTCAAACTAGTTATAGTATCTTTTTTTTTATAAAGACTAGTTTCGCATGTATTCATTGAGTACATTTAGAAGAGCTTTACGATCAATTTGCTCCGTACTTTTCCCGTAAAGCCTCTCTTCCAGTATCTTCAGAAAAGGCCGGATCTGCGCGACATCGCTGTAAGGAAGCAAAAGCCGGTAGAGCTCCCGGTCGCTTCGGGCTTGTCGGACCCGCTGCAGCAAGGTCCCTCGCTGACTTCTTCTTCGTCGCAGCAGGAGCAAAGCGAGCAGTGTCAAAGCGATGCCGGAGAGGATCCCTCCGAAGAAAAAAGCGGCTCGGCGCACGCGTTCTTTGCGCAGGGAGGGATTGTCGATCCGGATCGTCAGCGGGGCGGTTTGGAGGGTTTCGGGGATTTCGGTGTGCAGATTGAAATAGCGCAGCCTCAGCGGCGGCACGGTGACATCCCGCTCGGCCACGACGGTAAAGCGCTGCGTGAAATATTTGCGGTACTTCGTCCCCCCCAGCCATCGGGTCGTGATCTCGGGTTTGGAAGGATAGACGACCGCTGCGGGGATCCTCAGATCGAAAGGGGGGAGGAAATCCAGGTTTCCGATCCCTTCGATCTGCAGTTCGAGATGCACGGGCCGGCCGGCTGTCGTGGCGTTGGCGTCGCTGCGCATCCGCATCCGGTAATCCCCCACTATCTTCAGAGCACCGGGGACTTCCCGGACTGTCAGCGATCGCGGAGGGCTTCGGTAGGTGTGGGAGATGTAGCGGTAATTCTCCCGATCCTGATACGCCATTTCGATCGTTTGCGGAGGGATCCGGAGGCTGCCGACCCTCAACGGGGTGAGAAGATAGCGGTAGATACGCAGCCTCTGCGTGCCGCGTCGGAGAGGAGCACTGCCGTTGAGCTCTTCGACCTTGAAATCTTTCAGTTTCGGGGGAGGAAAATCGATGCGGTCGACCTTCATCGTCCGATCGTAACGCAGGGTGAATGTCGCAAAGAGCGGCTCACCGAGATAGGCTTTCGAGCGGGAGAGATCGAGATCGAATCGTACCCCGGCAAAAAGACAAAACGAAAGGAGAATCAGCAGAAAAAGCGATCTACCAGGCCACCGCATTTTTGCGCTCCTTCTTCGGATTCATCGGGACCGTCAGGGTCCCCAGAGGCCGCTTCGCCAGCGCCCGCTCGTAGCGCTCGCTCTGCAAAGAGAGCACCCCTTTTTCATCGCCTGCGACCATCGTGCGGTTCTCCTCTTGCATTGTTCGGCTCTCCTCTCTTCCTTTCCCCTGCGATCCGCTGCGGCGGGCCAGATTGCCGCGGCGGACGAGGGTATCGCCGAAGCGGGCCTCTTCGAGAGTGTCGTTGCCCTCGAAAGCGTTGTCGAAATCGATGCTTCCTTCGAAGACTCCGCGACGCACCCCCAGGCGATTCCCCTTCCCCTTTGCGGCACTCTTCTGCGCTCCTTTTTGCAGTCGGGAACGTGCCTCCTCCCGCAGTTGCCGCACTCTCTTGCGGGCAATGCGGAGATTTTCCCTCAGATCGGAGTCGTCGGGGAGAAATTTCAGCGCCGCGCGGTAGAAGCGCTCCGCCTTGCTCCACGCACCCTTTTGCGCGTAGCAGTCGCCCATATTGTAGAGTTTCGCCCCTTGCAGTTCGGGAGCTTCGACGCTCCGATAGAGGCGCAGCGCTTCGTCGTAGTCTCCCAGGCGGTAGAGGAGATTGGCCCGATTGTATCGCAGAGCGTCGCTGCTTGAGGACAAACTCCGATAAAGGACCAGCGCCTCGGCGTATCGCCCCTCTCGCTGCAAGACCTGCGCCCGATGGAGGCGATACGCCTCCACCAATCCGGCATCGGCGAAACCGATCGCCAGAAAAAGCAGGAGAAAAATCCTCGGCAAGAAAAAGCGTAGGTTTGGCCCCGCCAAACGTCTCCAGCA
>JALWNT010000109.1 GCA_027080995.1 Campylobacteraceae bacterium
GGCTTCCAGAGCTCCTCCAGGTAGCGGTGCAGCTGCATCTCAAAAAGCAGGGGTTCGAGTTTCTCCAGAGAGTCGTGGACTTCGGAGAGCTCTTCGCCGTAGAGTTCGGCCACTTTGGCGCTGCTGACGGCCCCGCCCGAGTATTTGCCGCTCATGCCGATGAGGCGGTTGAGCAGGTTGCCCAGGTCGTTGCCCAGGTCGGAGTTGATCCGGTCGATGAGGGCTTTTTGGCTGAAATCTCCGTCGCCGCCGAAGGGGACTTCGCGCAGCATGAAGTAGCGGAAATTCTCCAGCCCGTAGGCGTCGGCCACCTCTTTGGGGTTGATGACGTTGCCCTTGGATTTGGACATCTTCTCCCCGTTGCGGGTCCACCAGCCGTGTGCCGCGATATGCTTGGGCAGGGGCAGATCGAGGCTCATCAAAAACGCGGGCCAGTAGACGGCGTGGAAGCGCAGAATATCCTTGCCGATCAGGTGCACCCGTGCCGGCCAGAAGTCGAGGAGCTTCTCATCGGTGCCGTAGCCCAGAGCGGTGAGGTAGTTCATCAGGGCATCGAGCCAGACATACATCACATGTTTGGGATCGTTCATCTCCTCGGGGAGTTTGACCCCCCAGTCGAAGCTGGTGCGGGTGATGGAGAGATCTTCGAGCCCCCCTTCGACAAAGCGCATCACTTCGTTGCGGCGGGTCTTGGGGAGGATGCACTTTTCGTTCTCCCTGTACCACTCCAGGAGTCTGTCCTGATACTTGCTGAGGCGGAAGAAGTAGCTCTCCTCCTCGACGATCTGGGTCGGCTTGCCGCACTCGGGGCAGAATTCGCCATCAACCAGCTGGGTCTCGGTAAAGAAGGCTTCGCAGCTGATGCAGTAATGCCCCCGGTAGACGTCTTTGTAGATATCCCCCTTATCGAACATCTTTTTAAACGCTTTCTGCACGCCGATCTTGTGGTCTTCGTCGGTGGTGCGGATGAACTTGTCGTAGGTGATGTCGAACTCGTCCCAAAGGGCTTTGAATCGTCCGCTGATCTCGTCGGCGTACTCTTTGGGGGATTTACCCCGCTTTTTGGCCGCCTCTTCGATCTTTTGGCCGTGTTCGTCGGTCCCGGTGAGAAAGAAAGTCTCCAGCCCCGCCATCCGGGAGTAGATCGCCAGAGAGTCGGCGATGATGGTGGTGTAGGCGTGGCCGATATGGGGGATGTCGTTGACGTAGTAGATGGGAGTAGTGATGTAGGCTTTTTTGCAATGTTCGGACATGGATCGCTTTCCTTGGAGGGTTCTCTTGATTGAATTGAAGGTATTTTAGCGAAAGCTTGCTTTGGGGTGCGGCGACAGGCTTGGACTGCCGAGGTTTCGGCCTTGGCCGCTGTCAAGGGACGGCGGGAGCGAGAGGAAAAACAGATGGATAAAAGTTGGTAAAATCCCGTTATGCCCCGAATCGATCAGAAAATCTTCTACCGAAAGAACATCGAAAACTATGGATTGACGCCGCAGGGGGTCGCCTGGGATTCTGCCCGGACTCAGCGGCGACGCTTCGCGGTCCTCGCCGCCAGATTGGGGGATCTGCGCCGTAGCAGTCTCGTCGATGCCGGCTGCGGCTTTGGAGACTTCTATCTCTACCTCAAAGAAAAAGGCAATCTCCCGCAAAGCTATCTCGGTCTCGATCTCTGTACAGAGATGGTCGAAGAGGCCCGCAGACGTACCGGCTGCAAAATCCTGTGTCGAGATCTCCTGCGCCAGAGCCTGCCCTCCGCCGACTGGTACGTCGCCAGCGGGTCAATGAACCTTTTGACGCGGACCGAAACCGGCATTTTCATTCGTCGCTGTTTCGAACGTTCGCGCAGAGGGTTTGTCTTCAACCTCCTCGAGGGCCGGGAGCGCGAAGGAGCCTTCAGCTATTGGAAACCCCGGGAGGTGCGGGAGATGCTGCGTCCTCTGGGGGCGAAAGTCGAGATCGTCGAAGGGTATTTGGACGGGGATATGACAGTGGTCCTGGGCGGCTAGAGAAGGGTCTCTTTCGAAGACAATGCTCTCGTTTGTCCGGAATTGCGTATGTACTCTCCCTATGACGGTAGAGACGTGACGGGAAAAAGAGGAGATAGCTTTTTATCGGGGCAAAGACTTCTCCACCGCGGCAAGCGCGTGGATCCGGGTGGTGTCGAAAAGCGGCACGTCGGTATGCTCGGGGCTGATGAGCATCCCGATCTCGGTGCACCCTTCGATGATCCCTTCGGCACCGCGACGGCGCAGGTCGTCGATGATGCGCAGGTACTGCCGGCGGGATTCGTCGCGGACGATACCCCGGACCAGCTCTTCATAGATGATCTTATGGATGATCTCACGGTCGGCGGGTTCGGGGATGAGCACCTCCAGGCCCCAGCGCTGGCGCAGACGATCGGCGTAAAAGGCTTCTTCCATCGTAAAGCGGGTGCCCAGGAGCCCTATGGTTTTTAGCCCCGCTTTTCGGATTGCTGCACCGGTGGCATCGGCGATGTGGAGGAAGGGGATCGCAATCGCCGCTTCGATCTGGGGGGCGAGTTTGTGCATCGTGTTGGTGCACAGCAGCAGCATCTCGGCTCCGGCCGCTTCGATCCGGCGGGCTTCCTCGGCCAGCAAGGCTCCGGCTTGCTCCCACTCTGCGGCCATCTGGAGCCGCTCGATCTCGGCGAAATCGACGCTGAGCATCACGCAGCGGGCGGAGTGCAGGCCGCCGAGGCGCTCTTTGACCTCTTCGTTGAGAATCTTATAGTAAAGCGCACTGCTCTCCCAGCTCATGCCGCCCAGGAGTCCGATGGTTTTCATGGTTTTTTCCTTGGGTGATTTTGGGATATGATTGCGTAAGTATGCCGTAGAACGGATCAAGAGGAGGAGTGATGGAGCCTTTTGTTTACGAGGAGGTCAAAAGTGAGGCGCAGGTGCGAGAGCTCTATGCCCTCAATCGGGAATTGGCCGAAAAGGAGGGGCAAGGGGGGCTTTTTCAAGCGGAGTTTGCCGCCTACCTGGAGGCCTTTTTTGGGAGCTGCCCCGCGGCCCGGGGATGGCTGATTTCGGCGGGGAAAGAGAGGGCGGGATTTGCCATCGTCTTGCCCAAATTCGCCAGCTATCTAGCGAAGGTCACCGCCTATATCGAGGATCTCTATCTCCGGGACTCCTGGGCGCAGAAGGGAAACTATCTGCAGGTCTTGCGGGATCTGGGAGAGCGTTTGCGTAACGAAGGAGCCTACAGGGTGGAGATTCGGATGTTGCATAAGGGGGTGCTCGATGCCGCAACTTTGCGCGAAGCCGGTTTCGCTCCCGTGGAGAAGTGGCAGGTGTGGCGCAGGGAGCAGGGGTGAGTGCCGCAAAATTATCCCAAACTATGCATTAGTCAGCACGTCATCTGCATCGATCATCGACGGCATGGGCGATCGAAACGAATGTTCAACGCACCTTACAGGTGCGCCTACGCTTCTCTCCGACACCCCTGCACACCGAGTATCAACACATCTGACGTACTTTCTACTGCATAGTTTGGGATTATGAGAGAGTGTCGAAAACTAAACAAAACGTAGCCCGATCGGCTTATTAAAGCATCCAAATCATTTCTTGATTGAATCAAGAAAGTGTGTCGGAGGCGCTGCGTTTGGCGTAGAATTTCCGCTTGAACTCCGCGAAACGGCCCGCGCGTATCGCTTCGCGGATTTGGCGCATCAGGTCGAGATAGTAGTGGAGGTTGTGGATCGTCGCGAGGCGGAAGTAGGTGAGCTCTTTGGCGCGGAAGAGGTGGCGCAAGTAGGCACGGGAGTAGGTGCGGCAGACCATGCAATCGCACTCGGGATCGACGGGGCGTTCGTCGGTGCGGAAGCGGGCGGCTTTGATGCCGATCTTGCCGAAGCTCGTAAAAAGGGTGCCGTTGCGGGCGTTGCGGGTGGGCATGACGCAGTCGAACATATCGACCCCCCGCTCGACGTTTTCGACCAGATCCTCGGGCGTGCCCACGCCCATCAGATAACGGGGCTTCTCTTCGGGCATGAAGCGGGTCGTCCACTCCACCGTTTCGTACATTTCGGCGTTGGGCTCGCCGACGCTGAGGCCGCCGATGGCGAAACCGTCGAAGTCCAGGGCACAGAGCTCCTGCGCGGAGATTTTGCGAAACTCCGGGTCGGTGCCTCCCTGGATGATGGCGAAGATCGCCTGCTCGCGTCCGATCCCCTCCGATTGCATCCGCCGGTGGTAGTCGATGGAGCGCTGGGCCCAGCGGGTGGTGCGCTCGATGCTTTCGCGGATCCGCTCGCGGTCGGCGGGCAGGGCGACGAGGTCGTCGAGGATCATCATAATGTCGGAGCCGAGATTGTACTGGATGTCGAGGACTTTTTGCGGGGTGAAGTGGTGGGGGCTGCCGTCGAGATGGCTGCGGAAGGTGATGCCGTCTTCGGCGATTTTGACGTTGTCGCTGAGGCTGAAAGCCTGGAAGCCGCCGCTGTCGGTCAGGAAGCTTTTGGGGAAGCGGGTGAAGCCGTGCAGCCCTCCCATCTTGCGGACGATTTCGTCGCCGGGACGGAGGTAGAGGTGGTAGGTGTTGCCGAGGATGATCTCGGGCTGCAGATGCTCCAACAAGTCGGTGGCGTCGAGGGCTTTGACGGCGCCGACGGTGCCGACGGGCATAAAGACGGGGGTCGGGATCCGGGAGTGGGCGGTGACGAGAGTGCCTGCACGGGCTTCTCCGTCACGGGCGTCGATCGAAAATTCCATTGTGTTATAATCTTTTCTTAAATTTTTTGAACCGGATTTTCCGGCAAACTTTCGGTTTCACCGGGTAGCTCCGGCAGTCGCAAACGCAAGCGCCCCTTATCAGGGGTTGAGTGCTCCTTGGTCGCCACCCGGTGAAACCTCTCTTGCACGCTTCAATTTCAAAGAGTGGCCGGGCAAGAGGGTCCAGCGGATTTTAGCGAAAAGTCCATCGAAAAGAGGGGTATGAAAAAGATACTGATACTGGCCGAGGGGTTGATCGCCGAACACTTCATCCACCGGCTCAACGAAAAGCGCATCGCCGACAATCACTACACCCTGGTCGCGCCCCATACGCTCAAACTCCCCGAAAAGCTTCAAGCTCCCATCGAGCATCTGGAGTTGGATCCGACCAGTTATCTGCGGATCCGCAAACTCTTTTTGCAGGAAGACTTCACGATGGTCTTCATCATCCTCGACACCCTGGAGGATGCCGGCGAATCGCTCAAAAACATCCGGCGTATCGACGAAAAGATCCGTGTCGTGCTGCTGGACCGCTGGAACGGCTTCGGCAAGCTGCGCCAAAGCGGCACCTTCGTCGTCAACAGCAACGAACTGATGGCCAACCATCTCTACAATTTCCTCCCCAGTGTCCCCGTCGTCGCACAAAACGTGGGGCTGGGAGAGGGGGAGGTGATGGAGGTGCTGGTGCCGTTTGGCAGTACCTTCGCCTATCGGCACGTCGGATCGATCCCCCAGGTCAAATGGCGCATCGCGGCGATCTACCGGGAGAAGAAGCTGATTTTGCCCAACAACGCCACGATGCTTCGCCCCCAGGATACGCTGCTGCTCGTCGGGCGCCCCCAGGTCCTCGTCAACGTCTACCGCCGCATCCAGAACCGTGCGGGGATCTTCCCCGAGCCTTTCGGGCGCAACCTCTATCTCCTGCTGGATATGGACGTCGACGAAGCCCGGGCCGAGGCGCGGCTGCAGGAGGCTTTGCATCTGCTGGAGAAGCTGGAAGATCGGACGCTGATGGTACGGGTGGTCAATCCCGGCGATCTCGATCGCCTCGAAGCGCTGCGGCGTTATGAATCGGAGCGGGTGGACCTGCAGATCGCTTACGCCGAGGAGATCGAGAGCGTCCTCACCGGCGACAGCCAGCTCTACGACATCGGCCTGGTCTTCGTCTCCCCCGAATGCTTCGGGCGCGAGAGTGTCTTTCGCGAACTCCACGCCCTGAAAAAACTGGTTTATCTCTTCGGAGAGACGCCGCTGCAGGAGCTCGAGCGTTCGGTGATCCTGATGGGGGACGAGGAGCATATGGAGGCGATCTCGTCGACGAGTTTCTACATCTCGGAGACGCTGGGGTTGGAGCTCTGTCTGTGCTATTTCGATCCCGAGGGGGATTTCAGCCGGGGGCGACGGACCCTGGAGCACTACGAGACGCTGGCGCACATCTTCCACCATCCCGTCAAAATCGAAGAGCGCCAAGCCAATCCCGTCCGGGCTCTGCGGGAGATGGAACGCGTCTTGCAGATCACTCCGTTCAGCCAGGATCTCAGGCGCCGCTGGCGAATCCCTTTTTTGAGCAGGCGGGTGCAGGATTATCTGTTGGATGAAATCCCCCATCCCAAGCTGCTGATCCCCGTGGAGATGGGGTAGGCCAGCTATCTTTGGATAAAATACAGACCATTCAGAGCCCAAAAGAGGAACGCGAACAATGATCGTCCCCATCGAATTGAAACAACCGCCCCTGCGTCGCTACGACATCACCATCGACTCCCTGCCCGAACTGCGCTTTGAGCGCAAAGTCGCCGTGGTGAGCAACCCCACGGTCGCCGGGCTGCACCGTGCCCGTCTCGAAGAGCGGCTGCACGCTCCCGAGATCGAGTGGATCGAAGTCCCCGACGGGGAGGAGTACAAGACGATGGAGACGGTGCTGGGGATTTTGGATCGGCTCTTTGCCGCCCAGTTCGACCGTCAATCCCTGCTGATCGCTTTCGGCGGCGGGGTGATCGGGGATATGACCGGTTTTGCCGCCAGCATTTACCAGCGGGGGATCGGTTTCGTCCAGGTGCCGACCACGCTGTTGAGTCAAGTGGACGCCAGCGTCGGGGGCAAGACCGGCGTCAACAACCGCTGGGGCAAGAATCTCATCGGCTCCTTCTACCAACCCGAAGCGGTCTTCATCGACCCCGCCTTTTTGCGGACGCTGCCGCCCAGAGAGTACGCCGCCGGTCTGGCGGAAGTGATCAAAATGGCGGTGATGTTCGATCGGGAGTTTTTCGATTTTCTGGAGAGTCACGATCTGCGCGACGAAGAGGCGGTGCGGCGGATGATCGCCCGGAGCGTCTCCCTCAAAGCCGACGTGGTCAATCAGGACGAGAAGGAAAAGGGAATCCGCGCCGTCCTCAACTACGGCCACACCTTCGGCCACGTGGTCGAGAACGAGACCGGATACAGCCGCTATCTGCACGGAGAAGCGGTCGCCATCGGGATGGTGATGGCCAATGAACTGGCGGTGGATCTGGGCTTGCTGAGCCGCGAAGAGGCTGAGCGTATCGAAGCGCTGCTCAAGCGCTACGATCTGCCGGTGCGCTACCCCATCGCCGACGTCGACGCCTTTTACGAGCACTTTTTCCTCGACAAAAAAAGCGCCCACGGAAAGATCAAATTCATTCTTCCCGGCGGAAGCATCGGCACCCACGTCATCCGTGACGACATCGACGAAGCCACGGTCAAGCGCGTTTTGGCACGCTTCGGAGCCGCCGGATGAGATACGGCCTCTTCGCGCTTTTGCTGCCGCTGCTTCTGCTCGGAGCCCCTTCGGTTCCTGCGGCCGTCTCCGGTACGACGGGCAACGTCACGGCCCCGATAAAGAGCACTCCCGCACAAGAGCGGCGTCTGGACTCCCTAATGCAACGCCTCAGCACCCTTGAAAATGAGAGCGGAGAGGGGAACATCTGGACCAAAGTCTACAGCAGCTATCGCACCTACCGGGAGCTTCAAAAACGCCAGGATTGGCTGCTGAAAGAGATCTTTCGTCTCCAGCACAAAAAGAGCTTGACTCCCGAAGAGAAGAAACGCCTCGAAAGTTACCGCATCGAGCGTCAGACCAACGCCGGGAAGTTGCAACTGCTCCAGGAGTTTCAGACCAACCCGTTCAAAAAGCTTCTCGAACCGCCGAAGATCCCCAAAGAGCCCGAGATCGGCAACCCCATCAGCATCATTTCGGCTTTCTCCTATCTCAAGCGTCTCTCCGGAGACGAGCAGGCTTACGCCAAAAATTTCGAGACGCTGGAGAAGACGCTGCAATCCCTGGAGCAGGAGCGCAGACTGATCCGGGAGATGCTCCGCTATCAACCTAAAAGCCCGGCGCTCCGCCGGCGTCTGAGCGCGGTGGAGCGGGAGATCGAGACGCTGCAGCCGACCTATGAGATCTTCAAGACCACGCAGGAGGTCTACCGCAAAAAGATCGACGAAATCCGCCTCAAGATCAACGAAGCGATCAAACGCGAAGCCGAAAAGGCGGCCTCGATCGGGGGGATCATCCTTTTCCTCTTTGTGCTCTTTTTGATTTTCAAGCATCTGGTGCGCAAATATATGGCGGACAAGGAGAGCTTCTACACGATCAACAAAGTCGCCAACGTTCTCTTTATCAGCGTGGCGGCGATGATCCTGCTTTTCGCCTACATCGAAAACGTCAACTATATGGTGACGATCCTCGGCTTCGCCTCCGCGGGAATCGCCATCGCGATGAAGGATTGGTTTATGTCGCTGATGGGGTGGTTCGTCATCGTCATCGGCGGGGGGATCCACGTGGGCGACCGGGTCAAAGTGATCCGCAACGGTGCCGAATACGTCGGGGACGTGGTGGATATCTCGTTGCTGAAAATGACGATCCAAGAGGACATCACCCTGACGACCTATATGCACAACCGCCGGGCCGGGCGGATCATCTTCATCCCCAACAACTACGTCTTCACCGATCTGATCGCCAACTACTCCCACGCCGGGCTCAAGACGGTCTGGGACGGGATCGACTTTACCGTGACCTTCGACTCCGACAGTTCCCTGGCCGCAGCCATCGCCAAAGAGGTGACCAAGAAATACTCCAAAGGCTACACCGACATCACCCGCAAGCAGCTCAACAAACTGCGCAGCAGCTACCACCTCAAAAACACCAACGTGGAGCCTCGGGTCTTCACCTTCATCGAGCCTTACGGCGTGCGCATCAGCGCCTGGTATCTCACCAACGCCTTCGCCACGTTGACGCTGCGCAGCACCATCAGTCAGGAGATCTTGGAGCGGATCCGAACAGAGGAGGGGATCGCCTTGGCCTATCCGACCCAGAGCCTGCATCTCGACGGGCCGCCGCCGCACCCCTCCGCGCCCAAAGAGAGCCCATCGACGCAGGAGGAGAGGGTATGAGAAGCGAACGGGTCTATTTCAAAACCTTCGGCTGCCGCACCAATCAGTTCGATACGCAGGTGATGATGAGTCGGCTGCGGGAGTTCGAGTTGAGCGCCGATGAGCTGGAGGCCGACGTCGTCGTCGTCAACTCCTGCACCGTCACCAACGGCGCCGATGCCAGCGTACGCCAATACATCAACGCCGTACAGCGCAAAAACCCCAAAGCCCGGGTGATCCTCGCGGGCTGCGGGGCCCACTCCAAGGGCGAAGAGCTCTTTCGTGACGGCAAAGTCTTCGGGGTGATGGGACACTCGGAAAAAGAGAAGATCGATACGCTGTTGCGGCGTGACAAGCGCTTCTACGAGATCGGCGACCTGGAGCACATCGACGAGACGGTCGTGGAGGAGTTCGTCGGCAAAAGCCGCGCGTTCATCAAGATCCAGGAGGGGTGCGATTTTCGCTGCAGCTACTGCATCATTCCCCACGTCAGGGGCAACGCCCGCAGCCACGCTCCCGAGAAGGTCGCGGAGCAGGTCGAACGGCTGGCGGCCAACGGCTTCGGCGAATTCATCCTCACCGGGACCAATGTCGGCAGCTACGGCCGGGACCGCGGCGGCAATCTCGCCGGATTGCTCAAGCGCCTGAGCGGGATCCGGGGGGTGCGGCGCCTGCGCATCGGCAGTCTGGAGCCGATCCAGATCGACGCGGAGTTTCGCGAACTCCTCGACGAGCCCTGGATGGCGCGGCATCTGCACATCGCTTTGCAGCACACGTCCGACCGGATGCTGGAGCGGATGAACCGCCGCAACCGGTACGCCGAAGACCGGGAACTCTTCGAAGAGTTGTCGCAGAGGGGGTATGCGCTGGGGACCGACTTTATCGTCGGGCACCCCGGAGAGGGGGAGGCGGAATGGCGCGAAGCGATGGAGCGGATCGAAGCGCTGCCTTTGACGCATATCCACGCCTTCACCTATTCGCCCAGGCAGGGGACCCCCTCGGCGCAGATGGGCGCGGCGGTACGCGGCGACATCGCCAAGGCGCGGCATCGGGAGTTGACCGAGCGGATCAAAGAGAAAAACCTGCGCTTCCGCCAAGCGCACAAGCACAATCTCCAGGTCCTCGTCGAAAACGGCAAAGAGGGGATCTATCAGGGCTTCGACCAGTACTACAACCGCGTATTGATCGAAAGCGGCGAGGATCTGCGCCACACCTGGGTCCTGCTGGAGGAGGCCGAAGCATCCAAGGAGGGGAACCGTGCCCGCTATCCGCAGTAGAAACCTCAAAATCGCCGCGGCGGGGATCGGGCTGCTGC
Source organism: Campylobacteraceae bacterium (assembly GCA_027080995.1). GTDB lineage: Bacteria > Campylobacterota > Campylobacteria > Campylobacterales > Sulfurovaceae > Nitratifractor. The sequence goes on from JALWNT010000109.1 coordinate 10,432, forward strand.
TGCTGATTGGCGCTTTTGTCCTTTTGCGGGACAACGCCCGCACCATCAGCGGCCGCCAGCTCGACGTCTTGATGCAAAAGCAGCTGATCCGCAACGTCGTGCGCCGCGATCCCTACCTCTATGTCCGTACCGATCGGATGCTCTACCGGATCCCTGTGGAGGGGGCCGATCTCAAGCGGCTCGCCCGCCGCTATCCTGTGACGGTCGAGAGCTCCTCGTCGCCGTGGATCGCGGTCACTGTTTTGCTTTTGCTTCTGCTTGCGGGAGGAGGGGTGCTCGTTGTGCGGCGTCGCCGCTTCGCTCCGGCGCAGCGTGAGGATGCCGGCTCTTTGCAAAGCTCCCGGGCGCCGATCGAAAGCGCCGAGGCGGTACGGCCGATCCGCTCCGACGTTCGTTTTCGCGATGTAGCGGGGATCGAAGAGGTCAAGGAGGATTTGAGCGAAATCATCGATTTTCTCCGACATCCCGGTCGCTACCGCAGCCTCGACATCCGCCTTCCCAAAGGGGTGCTCCTCGTCGGGCCTCCGGGGGTGGGCAAGACCTACGTCGCCAAAGCGGTGGCGGGTGAGGCGCGGGTACCTTTCTTTTACCAAAGCGGCGCCAACATCGTCGAAATCTACGTCGGAATGGGGGCCCGGCGGGTGCACGAACTCTTCCAGGCCGCCAAACGGACGGCTCCGAGCATTATCTTCATCGACGAGATCGATGCCGTGGGGCGCCACCGGGGGGCTGCGGGCAACGAAGAGCGTGAAGCGACGCTCAACCAGCTTCTGACGGAGATGGACGGCTTCGAGAGCAGCTCCGGTGTCATCGTGATGGCGGCCACCAATCGCATCGAAATGCTCGATGAAGCGCTGCTGCGCCCCGGACGCTTCGACCGGAGGATCCACATCTCCTTGCCGGATCGCCGGGAGCGGGAGGAGATCCTCTCGCTCTATCTGCGCCAAAAACCCCACGAGGCGGATCTGGAGGCGCTGGCGCGCGCGACGGTGGGGTTCAGCGCCGCGGCGCTGTCCACCCTCGTCAACGAGGCGGCACTGCACGCCTTTCGGGCGGGGCGCAAGGCGCTCACCGACGAGGATTTCGACGCGGTGCGTGAGCGGGTGATCTCGGGCAAACGCAAAATCCTCAGCTACAGCGACGAAGAGCGCGCAATCCAGGCGGTCTATCAGTCGGGCAAAGCTCTGGCCGCCACCTGGCTCGGGGTCCCCTACGAGAAGATCGGCCTCGTCACCACCCGGCTCAAAGAGGTGGACCGGGAGATCAGCTCCCGCTCCCAACTGCTCAACCGCCTCAAAGTCCTGCTCGCCGGCCAGGCGGCGACGCGTCTGGTTTACGCCGAGCGCTACAGCAACGCCGCGGAGGATCTGGCCCGTGCCCGTGCCGAAGCGCGGGCGCTGATCGAAGAGCTCGGGATGAGCGAGTCGATCGTCCCCCGCGCCGACGAAGCCGAAGCGCTGCTGCGCGAGCTCGACGAAGAGATGACACTGATGATGAAAAAGCTCGAGGGGGCGCGGCGGGCCATCGAAGCGCAGCTCCTGGCCCGTGAAAACATCCGGGAAGAGGAAGCGAGGGCGATCCTGCGTGATCTATTTTAGCGGCTTCTCCCTCCGGGGCGAATCGGAACTCTTCGCCGACTGGCTCGTCGAGAGCGACTACGCCGTCGCCGGATTCAGCTACGGCGCGATCCGGGCCCTGGAGTACGCGCTGGAGCATTGGGGGAGGCTGGATCGGGTGCTGCTTTTTTCCCCGGCTTTTTTCCAGACGCGCAGCGAGCGTTTTCGTCGGCTCCAGCTCGACGCCTACCGACGCGATCGCGAGAGCTATCTGCACCGCTTCCTCGCCAACGTCGCCGCTCCGGCGGAGTGCGACCTGCGCCCCTATCTCCATCCGGGCGGCACAGAGGAGCTGGAGAGGCTTTTGAGCTATCGATGGAGAGAGAGGGATCTGAAGGCCTTGCGCGCACGCGGGGTCGTTATCGAAGTTTTCCTGGGAGAGAAAGATCGCATCATCGACGCGCAGGGAGCCGCGGAGTTTTTCACCCCCCTGGCTACCGCCACCTACCGCTTCCGCCACGGAGGCCATCTGCTGAGGCCTCTGCTTGCCGAGGAGAGCGGCTTCGCTAGAGATTGAGCCGGACATCCTTCTGCCGGATAGGATTTTTCCGTCTTTCGAGGTGTCGGATCGCCATCATGAGTGATCGGATTTTTACCGTTTCAAACCGTATTCTCTCTCTTGACGGTCGATCTCTTCTTGCATTCTTTCCCGTATTTTTTCGTACCAGTCACTCTCCGCCGTCTCCAGATCTACGGCGGGTAGGTAGATCACTTTGACGGTGCCGGAGTGGGCGGTACGGTCGTGTTCGTTGAGGACCCATTTGCTGCCGACGATGACGACGGGTTGGACGACAAGATCGAGCTTTTTGGCGATGAACTTCGGTCCCGGTTTGAAAGGGAGGAGTTTTTGATCCGAGGCGCGGGTTCCTTCGGGAAAAATTGCCACGGCACGTCCCTTCTCTTCGATGCTTCGTTGGGCATCTTTGAAGAGTTTGACGAGACCGGCTTTGTTCTCCCGATCGACGCTGATCATATCGCCTCCTTTGAGCAGGAGACCGAACCAGGGGACTTCGAAAAGCTCCTTTTTGGCGACCCAGCTCCAGTGGACATTTTCGATCGCTTCCATCGTGATAATGTCGATAATCCCCTGATGGTTCATCAGAAAAAGATTGGCTCTCGGGTCCCGCTCGCCGATCTTTTCGATCCGGGCGCCGATGAGAAAGAGGATGACCCGGTTGAGCTTGTGCATGATCGTCCCCTTGTGTTTGGGAAAGAGGTGAATGAGAGGGATCATCCCCAAGCCGACGACCGTGGAGATGACGAACGCTCCCCAGTAAAATCTAATCTTTGCAAAGGTCTTCATCTTTGATCCATCCTGTGATACCGTGTTTGTATTCGATTTTGTCGTAGTTTTTGTAGCGGTGCAGCAGCGGGACCTTCGTCCGCTCTTCGATGTGCATTCCCACCGTACTGCCCGGAATCGGGAGGATGTACAGAGGCGCACCTTCCTCGACGCAGACTTTTTTGAGCGGGAGGTAGAAGGTGACGAGTACGGCGAGGGTGATGAAGAGTAGTATCAGATAGAAAAAATCCCTCGAGCTGAAGAACATCAGAAGAAAAAAGAGACTTAGCGCGATAAAAGTGTACTTCTTGAGTCGGGCAAATCCGCTCTCTTTGGGGTTGAGATCGACCTGGGCGGCGACGGTTTTCTGCTCGTAGGCCGTTGAGACCCGCAGGAGGACGAACTGCTGTTTGATGCTGTTGTAGTAGCTGAAAAGGATCTCCTCGACATTGGCGGGAATGACGAAGTAGTATTCCGCCGTCGCCAAGGCTCCGTGACGGCGGAGTTTTTCGACACCTCCTTCGACCACCCCGGGGATCTGCATATCTTCGAGATTGGCTTCGTGGGCTTCGACATTGAGGTAGACCAGATTGTTTTTGGCGTCGAAGGTGGAGACCTGGGAATTGCGGATCTTGAAATCCGAGGCGATTACGCCGCAGAATCGGTCCTCGGGCGGGGCATGGAGCACGGCGACGGGGATCAGTGTACCGGGTAGATGGGCCGTATGGCTTTCGTCCCGGATCCAGAGATCGGGCAGGGCGAAGCCTCCCGGCTTGCGGGCTTTGAAATAGAACGTGTAAAAGATGTCGTTGCCGTTGATCACTTTGACCGGCTGCGGGAGGAGAGGTTTGACGGGACTGCGGGGATCGAAGCGGAAAGTGGGCGGTCGGTCTTTGCGCGCATTGACGGCGAGGACCGTCACGGGAAAGACTTGATGCAGATAAACCTTTTTGGGAAGGTAACTGTAGCGGTATTCGACCTGCGCGAAGAGGGCCACGGCTCCCAACGACAGTATGAGGATTGCCGCAAAGAGCCGTCGGGGGATCATACGTTCGCGAACCCTTCAAGCATCCGTGCGCCGTCTTCGGAGCCGAGGATGCTCTCCATCGCCCGTTCGGGGTGGGGCATCAGGCCGAAGACGTTCTTGTCACGGTTGCAGATGCCGGCGATCTGGCGTACGGAGCCGTTGACGACCATGGGCTCACCGTTCTCGTCGCAGTAACGCAGCAGAATCTGGCCGTTGCGCTCCATGTCGTCGAGGGTCTCGTCATCGACGAAATAGTTGCCGTCGGCATGGGCGATGGGGATGTTCAGGACTTCGTCTTTTTTACAGAGGTTCAAGAAAGCGTTGTCGGTGTCGACGACTTTGAGATGTTGAATCCGGGAAATGAAATGGAGATTTTGGTTACGTTTGAGGGCGCCTGGGAGCAGATGCGCTTCGGTGAGGATCTGGAAACCGTTGCAGATTCCCAGCACTTTGCCTCCCTCGGCCGCGTAAGCCTGCACCGCTTTCATCACAGGCGAAAAACGGGCGATGGAGCCGGCGCGAAGGTAATCGCCGTAGCTGAAACCGCCGGGAACGACGACGAGATCGCTCTGCTTGGGTAGAGTCTCCTCTTTGTGCCAGACGAGCGTCGTCTCGTGCCCCAGACGGCGAAAAGCGTAGACCGTGTCGTATTCGCAGTTGGTGCCGGGAAACTGCAGGATGGAGACGTTGAGCTTTTTCATTCGACGATCTCGACGCTGTACTCTTCGATGACGGTGTTGGCCAGCAGGGTTTCGGCCATCTCTTCGACCTCTTTCTTCGCTGCTTCGGGGTCGGTCGCGTCGAGCTGCAGGACGATCTGCTTGCCGATGCGTACATCCCGGACATTATCAAATCCCAAAGATCCCAGCGCGTGGTGGACGGCTTTGCCCTGAGGATCCAGGACTCCTTCTTTCAAATAGACGTTGACGATTGCTTTCATTGCTTCCTCCTTGTGAAATTTACCGTTTCCGGATCCGCTCGAGAACTTCGGCGTAGGCTTCGGCCAGACCGCCGAGCCCTTGACGGAAACGGTCTTTGTCCATCTTCTCGTCGGTCTCGGCATCCCAAAGACGGAAATTGTCCGGGCTGAGTTCGTCGATGAGGATGATGTTGTCGTTTTTGTCCCGGCCGAACTCCAGTTTGAAGTCGACCAGTTTGAGCTTCAGTTCGCCGTAAAACTCCTGCAAAAAGCGGTTGATTTTGCGGGCCATATAGCGCAGATACTCCAGCTCCGCCTCCTCCTTGACCAGCCCCAGGATCAGACAGTGCTGATCGTTGAGCCTGGGGTCGCCCAGTTCATCGTTTTTGTAGTCGAACTCCACGAGAGGAAAGGGCAAGACGGTGCCCTCCTCGATCCCGAGATTGCGGCAGAGGCTGCCCGCGGCGATGTTGCGCACGATCACTTCGATGCGGATCACTTCGGCCCGTTTGTGGAGCATATGGGTGTCGTCGAGCATTTTGACGAAATGGGTGGGGATCCCTTTTTCGTTGAGGTAGGTGAAAAGCTCGGCGGAAATTTTGTTGTTCAGCGCTCCTTTGCCCGCCTCTTCCGATTTCTTCGCGCCGTTGAACGCGGTGAGAGAATCCTTGAATTCGGAGATCAGCAGATCGGGATCGTCGGTCTCCCAGATCTTCTTGGCTTTTCCTTCGTAGAGGAGTCTGGTTTTTTGCGGCATTTACTTCCTTTCGCTTGTGAGGATCAATGCTTTGAGCACATCGATGGTGGTTTTGAGCTGGAGGTCGTTGTCGATCTGCTTCTGCGGAATGACGTTTTTGGAGGCTGCCTGCCCCGCTTTGGCGGCGTTGTTTTTTTTGTTTTTCATCTCGGAGTGTTTCTTGGTTTTGGTCTTGTCGATCTTCTCCAGCTCCGCTTCGAGGTGTTTTTTGAGGTCTTTTTCCTTGATGCTCAGAGTGTCGTTGTCTTCGCGGGTGACCTTGCCGGGGAAGACGAGGATGTCGGGGGTGACCCCTTTGTTCTGGATCGTACGTCCGCTGGGGAGGTAGTAGCGGGCGACGGTCAGTTTGACTCCCTGGCCCTTCCCGACGGGGACGACCACTTGCACGCTTCCCTTGCCGAAGGTCTTTTCTCCGATGACGACGGCGCGGCGATCGTCCTGCAGGGCACCGCTGACGATTTCACTGGCGCTGGCGCTTCCGCCGTTGACGAGGACGACGATGGGGGTGTGGGTGTCGGTCCCTTTGGCATGCGCTTTGTAGACCTGATTCTCTTCGGGATTGCGCCCTTTCTGGCTGACAAGGGTTCCTTTTTTGATGAAGAGATCGAGCAGGCCGACCGCCTGGTCGAGCAGGCCGCCGGGGTTGTTGCGCAGGTCGATGATGTACCCTTTGGCTTTGGGATGTTCGCGGATCGCCTTTTTGACTTCATCGACCACTTTGGCGTCGAAAGAGGTGATTTTGAGATAGAGGATTTCCCCCTCTTTGCCCAGTTTGATCACCTTGGGTTTGACCGATTTGATCTTGATGATGTCGCGGACGATTTTGACCTTGATCGGCTTGGGAGAGCCTTTGCGCACCAGCGTCAGAGTGATGGGGGTGCCGGGTTTGCCCCGCATCAGGTTGACCGCTTCGTCGATGCTCATCCCCAGGGTCGCTTTGTCGTCGATCTTGAGGATGATGTCTCCGGCTTTGACGCCGGCTTTGGCGGCGGGGGTACCGTCGATGGGGGCGATGACCGTCAACGCTCCGTTGCGCATTCCCACGACGATGCCGAGTCCGCCGAACTCTCCTTTGGTCTGGATGTTGAGATCTTTGAAGTCTTTGGCGGTCATAAAGGCCGAGTGGGCGTCGAGGTTTTGCATCAGCCCTTTGAGCGCTTTGTCGATCAAGTCGGTGGTGTTGACTTCGTCGACGTATTGATTTTGGATAAGGTTGAGGATTTTGGTGAATTTGATGTAGGCTTCGAGTTTACTCTCGGGAACGCTTTTGGAGCTTCCCTCGGCCGAGAGCGAGGGAGCGCCCAGTAGGAGACTACCCGCGACGGTGAGGCCGAATCCGGCCATAATGATTTTTCTATTTTTTTCGAACATTTTCGTATCTTACCTTTTTGTAAAGAAAATCTGACGATGCGCCGCATCATACCCCGGTAAGGTAAATCCTCTTTAAAAGTTCATTATTTTATAGAAAAGTGACTTAGGCATAGATGCTGTGAAAATGGAGGAGGGGAGAGAATGTCGTCAGAAGGTGAATTTTTGAAACTTTTTCAAGAAAATCGATGCTTTGCTATCTAGGTAGCAAACGTGTTGAGCCGCTTACGCTATAGTTACGGCAAGAAACGGGCACAGTGCCCACAACAGGAGGAAAAGAATGAGTAACATTTTGGAAAAATTGACCCATCAAATGACAGAAACGATCGAGTCGGGACTCTCCCTGGCTCTGCACAACAAAAACCCCGAAGTGGAGCCCATCCATATGGTTTGGGCTCTGCTGACCAACACCGGTTCGGTCCTGAATCAGGTCTTGAACAAAATGGGCATCGACAAGGCCGCCATCGAGCTGGACGTCGTCAGTCAGGCCAAGAAACTGCCCACGGTCAGCACCGTGACCAAGGAGAGCATCAAACTCTCCCAAAACACCGTGCGCTCTTTGCAGAATGCTGAAGGCGTCATGGCCGCCAACGGCGACAAGTACCTCTCGGTGGATACTTGGATCGTCGCCAACTTGAACGAACCCTTCTTCCGCGAGACGCTCGGCAAATATGTCGATCTCATGGAGCTCAAAAAAGAGCTCGAAGCGATGCGCGGCGGCAAGACGATCGAGAGCCAGACCGACGACGAAAAACTCGAGTCGTTGGAGAAATACGGGGTTGATCTGACCCGTAAAGCCGCCGAAGGGGAGCTCGATCCCGTCATCGGTCGGGACGAAGAGATCCAGCGGACGATGCAGATCCTGATCCGCAAGACCAAAAACAACCCCATTCTCCTCGGAGAGCCCGGGGTCGGTAAGACCGCGATCGTCGAGGGCTTGGCCCAGCGGATCGTCAACAAAGAGGTGCCTCTGAGCCTCCAGAACAAGCGGCTGATCCAGCTGGAGATGAGCTCGCTCATCGCCGGCGCGAAATATCGCGGTGAGTTCGAGGATCGCCTCAAGGCCGTCATCGAAGAGGTACGCCAAGACGGTAATATCATCCTCTTCATCGACGAGATCCACACCATCATCGGTGCGGGGGCCAGCGAGGGAAGTATGGATGCGGCGAACATCCTCAAGCCGATGCTGGCGCGCGGCGAGCTGCACACCATCGGAGCGACCACTCTCAAGGAGTACCGCAAGTACTTCGAGAAGGACGCCGCGATGCAGCGCCGCTTCCAGCCCGTCAAAGTCGACGAGCCCAGCATCGACGAAGCGCTGCAGATCCTGCGGGGACTGCGGGAGCGTCTGGAGGCGCACCATAACGTCCAGATCCTCGATAGCGCCCTGGTGGCCGCGGCGAAGCTCTCCAGCCGCTACATCACCGATCGCTATCTGCCCGACAAGGCGATCGACCTGATCGACGAGGCCGCGGCTGAGCTCAAGATGCAGATCGAGAGCGAGCCCTTCGAGCTGGCCAAGGTCAAGCGTGAAATCCAGCGCCTGCAGGTCGAAAAAGAGGCGCTAAACATGGAGCTCACCGCCAAAAACGAAGAGCGGATCAAAGAGATCGAAAAAGAGTTGGCCGACCTCGAAGAGAAGAAGCGCCAGCTCGAGAGCCAATTCGAGGCGGAGAAGGAGATCTTCAACAAGATCGCCGAGATCAAGCAAAAGATCGAAGAGAAGCGGCGTGAAGCCGAAGCCGCCAAGCGTGGAGCGGACTTCAACAAAGCCGCAGAGATCGAATACGGCGAAATCCCGGCCCTGGAGAAAGAGCTCGAAGAGCTCAACGCCAAGTGGAACGAGATGCAAAAGCAGGGCACCCTGCTCAAAAATGCCGTCGACGAAGAGATGATCGCCGAGATCGTCAGCAAGTGGACCGGTATCCCCGTCACCAAGATGCTCCAGAGCGAGCGGGAGAAGGTCCTGCACATCGAAGATCACCTCCGCGAAGAGGTGGTCGGCCAGGATGAGGCGCTGCGGGCCGTCGCCCGGGCCATCAAGCGCAACAAAGCCGGGCTCAGCGACACCAACCGCCCGATCGGAAGCTTCCTCTTCCTCGGGCCCACCGGTGTCGGTAAGACTCAGACCGCCAAGGCGCTGGCGAAGTTCCTCTTCGACAGCGAAAAGGCGCTGATCCGCATCGATATGACCGAGTACATGGAGAAACACTCCGTCAGCCGGCTCGTCGGTGCGGCGCCCGGATACGTCGGCTACGAAGAGGGCGGTCAGCTCACCGAGGCGGTCCGCCGCAAGCCCTACAGCGTCGTGCTTTTCGATGAGGTCGAAAAGGCGCACCCGGATGTCTTCAACATCCTGCTGCAGGTCCTGGACGACGGACGCCTGACCGACAACAAAGGGGTGACGGTGGATTTCAAAAACACCATCATCATCCTGACGTCTAACATCGCCTCCGACAAGATCATGGAGTTCAAAGATCCCCAGGATCGTGAAAAGGCGGTGCGCGACGAGCTCAAGCACTACTTCCGGCCGGAGTTCATCAACCGGCTGGACGATTTGATCATCTTCAACCCGCTGGGTGAAGAGCAGATCGTCAAGATCGTCGATGTCCTCTTCAAAGGCATCGAGAAGAAACTCGAGGAGCGCGACATCAAAGTGGTCCTCACTCCCGCGGCCAAAGCCCTGGTCGCCAAAGCCGGCTTCGATCCGGTCTACGGCGCCCGTCCGCTCAAGCGTGCCCTGGCCGAGATCGTCGAAGACCGTCTGGCCGAGATGATCCTCGAAGGCCAGGTCAAAGAGGGCGATACCGTGACCTTCGACGCCAGCGGCGATCAGATCGTCACCCGGGTCTCCTGATAGGAGAGAATCGGGTGGGGGGAAGAATCCCCCTTTTTTACCCTTCTTTTTTCATCTTCTTTACTTTTTATCCTCCTTATTTTCTCCGGTAAAAAACCATAGTTTCGTGTCAAATTTCGGATTGATCTCGGTATAATTTTTTAGAACGAGAAAAGGAGAAAGGATGCATCGGAAAAACGTGAAGCGCTTACCGGCACTCGTTGTGGGAGCGCTGCTGTCGATAACGGCGCCGGGTACGGTGGTGGCGGCCCGGGATTGGGGAGCCCGGCCGGTAGCGGAAAAGTATCGTCCGAATCGTGCCTGGATCAAACACTTTCACGACAAAGCGGATGTCGTGGCTCATGGGTCGATCGCCGGGTCGATCGAATCTTGTGATGAGGTTGTCGGTCCGCATGGCTATTGCACGATACAAGTCGAAGGTGATGCCGAGCTTCCGGTGGAGATCTTCCGCTCCAATACCAAATTGATCGGTGTGAAGGGGATGAAGGCGCTGCAGAGTCCGAAAAACGGCGCCTTTATCTACATCGGAGACGGTACACGACACGTGGTGATCGAAAATCTTCGCCTTCAGGGGCATCGTGCCGGCAAAAAAGATATCTACGGCATCATCGTGGAGGGAAAAAAGATCCGGGACATTCTGATCCGCGGCAACGAAATTTTCGGTTTTGAGAGTGACTCCAACGCGCACGCCATCGCCGTCTACGGGACCGGGGCCAACAGCAAAGAGTCGATCGCCCGGGTTATCATCGAAAAGAATACCGTCCACGATATGAAAACGGGATCGAGCGAGAGCATCGCGATCAACGGCAACGTACAGCGCTGGGAAATTCTGCGCAACGACATCTACGACATCAACAACATCGCCATCGACGCCATCGGCGGAGAGGGGACCGCCCCCACCCGCACGAAAAAGGGACGCACCCTGCCCGGCAGATTCGACGTCGCACGCTACGGCTTCATCGAAGACAATTACGTCGAAAATATGCACACAAAAGGCAATCCGGCCTACGGCAGGCGAGAGAGTTGGGCGGCGGCGATCTACATCGACGGGGGGCGCGACATTCTCGTCAAGGACAACGTCGTCGACAACAGTGCCTGGGCCTATGAAGTGGGGGCGGAAAATTGCGTCATTACCCGAAATGTGACGATGGTCGGCAACAGCGCTCAGGAGAGCTATTACGGGGATCTTGTGTTGGGCGGGTACGCGCATAAGGGCTTTTGGGCTGACAAATCGATCAACTGCGATCCGCGCAGCAGCGAAGACCGTAGTGAGGGGCACGGCTACGTTCGGTATCTGACGGTCCATCAGAACAGTTTTGATTCAGAGGGGACAAAAGAGAAGAAGATCCTTCCCCAGTTTCGTGTCACTCACGCCATCGTCGCCGAACCTGGAGTCAAACCGGTCAATGCGCAAGGAGACGGCCGGGCGAGGGGAGATCAAAACGCCATTCGGACCGACGATCCTGATGAATAGAGCGCTTGCGTAGAAAAGAGAAAAAAGGGAAATAGCAGGAACGGTTATTTCTGCTCGGCCTGGGCGATGAGGACCCCTTCGAGAAGTTTGTCGATGTCGCCGTCGAGGATGGCGTCGACGTTGCTGAAGGCTTGGCCGCTTCGGCTGTCCTTGACCTGCTGGTAGGGTTGCAGGACGTAGCTGCGGATCTGATGCCCCCAGCCGATATCGCTCTTTTCGATCCCGTCGATCTCCGCCTGTTTCTTGGCCATTTCGTATTCGTAGAGGCGCGATTTGAGCATCTTCATGGCCGCGGCTTTGTTTTTGTGCTGAGAGCGGTCGTTTTGGCACTGGACGACGATGCCCGTGGGCTCATGGGTGATGCGGATGGCCGATTCGGTCTTGTTGACGTGCTGGCCGCCGGCTCCGCTGGCGCGGTAGGTGTCGATACGGATGTCCTTGTCTTCGATCTCGATCTCGATGTCGTCGTCGATCTCGGGAGAGACCATGACCGAGGTGAAAGAGGTGTGGCGTTTGGCGTTGGAGTCGAAGGGGCTGATGCGCACCAGGCGGTGGATGCCGTTTTCGACCTTGAGGTAGCCGTAGGCGTTTTCGCCTTTGATGATGAAGCTGACGTCTTTGATGCCGGCCTCTTCCCCGGGTTGGTAGTCCAGCACTTCGACTTTGAAGCCGTGGCGCTCGGCCCAGCGCAGATACATCCGGTAGAGCATGCTGGCCCAATCCTGGCTCTCGGTCCCTCCCGCGCCCGGGTGGATCGTGACGATGGCGTTGGCGCTGTCGTGTTCGCCACTGAGCATGATGGCGATCTCCAGCTGCTGGATGTGCTCCTTGAGATTCTCAGCATCCTCGTAGAGCATCTCCAGCGTCTCTTCATCCCCTTCGCTTTTGGCCAACTCGAAGTACTCTTTGGCATCTTCCAGGGCCGCTTTAGCTTCGTCGTATTTGCTCAAAGTCCGCTCCAGCCGCGTCTTCTCCTGGGAGATCTTGGCGGCTTTGTCGGCATCGCTCCAAAAGTCGGGGTTTTGCTGCATCTCCTCGATCTCTTTCAGGCGAGCGCGGATCTCGTCGGGTTTGACGATGTTGGTGATGTTTTCCATCTTGGTGCTCAGGCTCTTGAGCAGTTCGCCGTATTCGTAGGCATCCATTGAAAAGTTCCTTTTCAAATTAATAATTGATAATGAACAACTAAAAAATATTGTCGGTGATGTTTGGCATCACTTTTTCGTCGAGATACAAAGAGTCAGCATGAATCTTTTGAACTCTTCACTCTTCGCTCTTAACTCTTCACTGACATAAGTTGGGGTAAGATTTTAGCAAAATTTCTCCAAAGGCACGCAGGATGGTAGTCGCACGGGATTATGCAAGCTTTTCAGAGCTTCGTGACGAAATGAAAGGATCGATCGGTTTCGTACCGACGATGGGGGCGCTGCATGAGGGACATCTCTCTCTGATCCGCCGAGCGAGAGAAGAGAATGATCACGTCATCGTCTCGATCTTCGTCAATCCTACCCAGTTCCTGGAAGGGGAGGATCTGGACAAATATCCCCGACGGGAAGAGGCGGACCGGAAGATTTGCGAATTGGCGGGGGTGGATCTGCTCTATCTGCCGACGACGGATCAGATTTACGAGGAGGACGAGCTTTGCATGGGCGCGCCGAAGATCCGCGGCTATATCCTGGAGGGAGCCAAACGGCCGGGACATTTCGACGGGATGCTCCAGGTGGTGATGAAGCTTCTCAATCTCAGCCGCGCCGAGCGGGCCTATTTCGGCAAAAAGGATGCCCAACAGTTGATCTTGATCCAACAGATGGTGCGCAACTATTTCATGCCGGTAGAGATCGTCCCCTGTGAGATCGTCAGAGACGCCGACGGGCTGGCGCTCAGCAGCCGGAATCTCTATCTCGATGATGACGAGCGTCGCCGGGCGCTGAGCCTCTCGCGTTCTCTCAAAAAGGCCGCCAAACTGATCCAAAGCGGTGAACGCAAAAGCGAAATAATCCGGGCTGCGATGAGAGGAATCTTGGAACCGGAGGTGACGGAGCTGGAGTATGTGGCGATCGTGGATCGGGAGTTTCGCCCTCTTGAAGAGGTGGAACCGGGCAATACGATCATCTTGGTCGCCGCCAAAGTCGGTCAGACAAGGCTGATCGACAATCTGTGGGTGCGGTAATAATTTTGGATTTTGAATGATGGATTTTGGATTTGAATAGATCAGTGTGGGATTGCCGTTGCACGCGAAGTGCATGAAAGGTTGTCGTATCGTCGGAGGCGATACTTTTAGAACATATCCGGCAGTGCTTCGTGCGGGGTGGGATGTTTTTTCTTCGGAGGAGCTGAGCGGCGGGGTATGGAGTGAGCACGGGTCGGGTGGGCGACGGAGCGGCTGCGCTTCTCTTGGCGGGCTTTTCGGCGCATCTGTTCCCGCTGTTTGCGTAGGAGCTCTTTGATTTGACGGGTGCGCTCTTGCTGTTTGCGGCGGGCGGCGGCGCGGCGTTTGCGCTCCTGGGCCAGCATCTGTTCCCGTTGTTCGGGGCTGAGATTGGGATGGAGGTATCCCAACTCCACCAAGCTGTCGACGATCCTGCGGAAGGTGGGGACGGCGGATTGCGAGGCGAAATATTTATGGTATTTGCTTGCTTCGATGACAAGCACTCCGATTTCGTAACGATGGCCCCGGTCATCGTCGGCGAAGCCGAAGAAAGAGCTGTTGTAGCGTTTGACATAATGCCCGTGGGCGGCGATGTGGGCGGTGCCGGTTTTTCCTCCGATCTCCAGTCCGGGATACTGCGCAGCCACACCGGTTCCTTCACGGACGACCTTTTTGAGAATCGTTTTGATTTGGCGGGCGGTTTCTTTTTTGATCGCCCGCCGGCTGGGGAAAGTGGTCGGATCGATGCGGAAACGGCGCCCGTCGGCGGATTCGAGGTGATCGATCATGTGCGGAGTGACGACGATTCCTTCGTTGTTGAATGCATTGTGCGCTTTGAAGAGTTGCATGAAAGTTGCCAGCAATCCGTAGCCGTAAGCTTGGTTGGCTTCGTGAGCTTTTTTGGAGAGGAGGCGTGCCGACTTGATCCGGCCGGGTAGATCCCGGGAGAGATCGATTCCGCTTTTTTCCCCGAGGCCGAAACGGCGCAGGCCGTCGTGAAACTCCCGACCGCTCAGACGCCAAGCGATCTGAGAGATGCCGATGTTGGAGGAGTGGACGATAATGTCCGTAGCGGTGAGCGAATCAAAGGCTTCGTCGTCGGTGATTTTTTGGCGCTTGCTGATGTAGAAGGGGCCTCCGTTGTAGGTTTTGAACCAAGTCTCCGGCGTGACTCGACCGTGATCGAGGGCGATGGCCAGGGTGAGTGGTTTGATGACCGAGCCCGGTTCGTAGAGGTACTCGGTGAATTTGGCGTTGAGTTTGGAGATGTCGGCGCTGGTGATGTGGGCGGGATCGTACCGTTCGCTGCTGGCCAAAGCCAAGAGGCGTCCGGTGCCGCTCTCCATCACGGCGGCGATGATCTCCTTGGCGCCGGTCTCTTTTTTCATGCGGTCCAGTGTTACTTCGACACGCTTTTGCAGGGCAAGTGAAATCGTCAGATGAAGATTGTAGCCGTCTTTGCGGGTGATGCGTACGCTGTTTTTGTCCCGAATCACCGCACCTCCGACGTCCCGCTTGCCGCGAATGAGACCGTCGCGGCTCATGGAGAGATACTTTCCGTAACGCTTTTCAAGCCCTTTGACGCCGAAGATTTCACTGTATCGGCCGACATTTTTCGCCCGGACATACCCCAAAGCCGGAGTCAAAGTGTCGTGCAGAGGAAATTCGCGGATTTCACCGTTTTCGACAATGTCGAGTCCGTAAAGATGCGCCACTCCCCGTCGATCGACGACGCTATGGAAGACTCGCAGACGCCGAAGCTTACGTGCCAGGCTTTTGAGATAGACGGCGGTGGAGGCATCGACGGTTTTGCTGAGAGTGACGTATCCGCGGCGGGGATGCCCCTTTTTGTCGTAAAAAGTTTTTTTGATTTGCGCTTCGTCGAGACCGCTGTAGATCGAAAAGAGGCGAAAAAAGAGTTCACGTTTTCCCTGCGTGATGCTGGGGGCGTAGACGGTGGCAAGGTAGCTTTTGTTGGACCGGCTGAGGGTAAAGTTGTCGTCGGAGACGATGGCCCCTCGTAGAGCCCGGTTGTGGATGACGGCGGTTGCCGGGGGAAGATGCCGCTGTGAGGTGATGATTCGGTAGACGGTTCCCAGAAAAATCAGAACCAATAGGACCATGCCTGCAAAAAGCACGAGCAGTTTGATGCTCCGATTGCTGAGGATTTGATTGTTCTTCATTCCGGCCTGTTCTGTGCAGGGGTCGTCGGACAGTTACGGTAAGCAGGATGCGTAGCAAGTGTCGATCTCGACGATTGCATGGTGAAGATAGGATTCGACTTCATGGGACTCCCGTCAGCTAATTGTTGTATTCCGGAGGAAAACGGGATGATATTTTAGTCAAATCTCTCTTCGGTTTGACTATAATTCCCCAGATTGATACTATTTAATAAAAATTCTGGGAATTTCGGGAAAGCCAATGTCGGACCGTCCTCTTTTTTATGCCGTCGTCGCCCTTTTTACTCTTTCGCTGGTGATGATCTATTCTCTCTCCACCTTCGCGACCCTCTATTTCGGATACGACAGTTTGCATTTTTTCCTCCGACAGGCGATTGCGGTGCTCTTGGGGATCGCAATTCTTTACGGATTGAGTTGGCTCGATCCCGATCGATGGTTCGTTCCGCTGGGCTTTGCCATCTTCATCCTCTCCTTGCTGGCGATGCTGGCGATGCCTTTTTTGCCCGAAACTTTGGTCAAAACTGTTCTTGGAGCCAAACGTTGGATCCGTCTGGGACCGCTTTCTGTGGCACCGGTAGAGTTTTTTAAGGTCGGATTCGTCTTCTTCATCGCCTGGAGTTTTGCCAGAAAACTCGCGCACAAAGGAAAGCTCTCGCTTTTTCAGGAGATTCGAATTCTCCTTCCTTACCTCCTTGTTTTCGCTCTTGCGGTTGTTCTGATCGCCATTTTTCAGAAGGATTTGGGGCAGGTGGTGGTGTTGGCGGCGACCTTCATGGTACTTTTCGTGATGGCGGGGCGGAGCCTGAAACTTTTTGTACTTTTTGTACTTTTGGGGTTTTTCGGCATCGTGGGGTTGATTCTCATCGCGCCGCACCGGATGCATCGGATTCTGAGTTGGTGGTCGACGGTGCAGGATAATTTCTTGAGTTTTTTCCCTCGGAGCATGGTGGAGAGGCTGCGCGTCCCCGAAGTGAGCGAACCCTATCAAATCTCCAACTCCCTCAATGCCATCTATAACGGCCACTGGTTTGGGCAGGGGCTTGGAAACGGACAGTTCAAACTGGGCTATCTGAGCGAGGTGCATACCGATTTTATCCTTTCGGGATTGAGTGAAGAGTTGGGTTATGTCGCTTTGGTGGGGGTCTCTCTCCTGATGCTTTTTATCGTCTTTCGCCTGCTGCAGATCGCTTCGCGCCTCCGGGAACCGGCTTACTATCTCTATACGGTGGGTGTGGCGTTGCTGATTCTTTTTGCTTTTATCGTCAACAGCTACGGTATCTCGGGCATCACCCCGGTCAAGGGGATTGCCGTTCCCTTTCTCAGTTACGGCGGTTCGCAGATCCTCGCCTCTTCGATCGCGGTGGGGATGGTCCTGATGGTTTCAAAAAAGATCGAAGCGAAAAAGAGAGGAGAAAAGCGATGAAAAGCATTGTCATGACAGGCGGGGGGACCGGCGGCCATCTAGCGATCGTCCGGGCGGTCAAGAGGGAGCTTGAAGGACGGCGTCTGGTTTATGTGGGATCCACATCCGGGCAGGATCGTCGCTGGTTCGGTGAAGATGAAGCGTTCGGTACAAAATATTTTCTTGAGACACGCGGTGTGGTCAATCAGGGCCTCGGCGGGAAGATCCGATCTCTGGGAATGCTTGCCGGTGCGGTGAAAAAGAGTATGGGAATTTTGCGCAAGCAGGAGGCCGCCGTGGTCTTTTCGGTCGGAGGATATTCGGCGGCTCCGACGGCATTGGCGGCCAAAATGTTGGGAATTCCGCTGGTTATCCACGAACAAAATGCCGTCCCCGGAGCGCTCAACCGCCTACTCAAACCCTTTGCCGCGGTCTACCTCAGTGCTTTCGAGGAGGAGAGTCCCGTCCGGGCGTATCCCATCGATGAAGTTTTTTTCGAAAAGGCCCGGTTGCGTCAGGAATTGCGGAGCATACTTTTTCTCGGTGGATCCCAGGGAGCGGCGGCGATCAACCGCCTCGCACTGGAACTCGCCCCGGCTCTGAAGGCTCGGGGCATCGAAATTGTTCACCAGGCGGGAGAACGACATCTCGACAAGGTCCGAAACGCCTACCGGGAGATGGGGATCGATGCGGAGGTTTTCGGTTTCAGCGATCGGATTCCCGAGTACATGCAGCAAGCCGATTTCGCTGTGGCCCGGGCGGGAGCATCGACGCTCTGGGAGTTGGCGGCCAACGGCCTGCCGACGCTCTTCATTCCTTATCCCTACGCCGCCGGTGACCATCAGTATCGCAACGCCGAGTATCTGGTGCAGCGTCGTCTCGCCTGGGTCATGCGGGAGTCCGAGCTGGAAGCGGGAAAGGTCTTGGATCTAATGAAACAGGACCTCTCGCTTTTGAGCAAAGGATTGATGGAGTTTACGCCCAGGGACGGGAGTCGAAAGATCGCCGAAATCCTCGAAGAGCATCTCCGCTAACGCAGCGCGGAGAGTCTGGAGTGTAGGATTCTTTCGAAGGTTGCGAAATCCGGGAGTTCAAGATTTCCCTCTCTGCGCCGCTCTCCCCACATCGGTTCGGGGAAGTGGCTGTCGTTTTCATAGCGGGCCATGATGTGCCAATGAAGGTGAGGACAGTAATTTCCGAAGCTTGCAAGATTGATTTTGTGCGGATGAAAATAGTCGCGCATCTCCTGCTCTATCACTGTGAGCAGTTCGAAGATCCTACGGCGCAGGGGATCGGGCAGATCACTCATTTCACGGTAGGGTTCTACGGTGAAGAGTTTGAGCCAAGGAATGGTGCTACGCTCCCACTCTAGGGTGATTTCGTCGTCGGCGTAAATCATGGTCGAAGAGCCTCTTCGGTCGGATGGAAGCTTGTCGAGGCCGCTTTGTCTCCGGGGGGAGGGGCGATGGTGCTTTTGCAGCGGAGGCAGTCGCGTTGGGGAGTGGGACCGCATCCGTTCAGCATGCCGATCAAAATGAGAAGCCCTACGGCTTGAAGCGGATCACTTCGTCGCATTGTCGTTTGAGTCGGGGTTTTCCGTTTCGTGCTCTTCCTCCTCAAGAGCCTCCATCAGTCCACCGTCGTCTTCAGGCGCTTCTGCCTGGCGCAACTCTTCTTGCATCCAGCGATCCATCATTCCCAATTGCATTCCGATGAGGTCGATATCGCGCTTGCGGGCCCGTGGAGAGGGGAGCCAGGTGGCGACAAAATTGTCGCGGGCGGATCGGTTGACGCTTTCGATCAGAAATTCCGCATACTCCCGAACGCTCTGCGCTTCGATAGTTTCTCCGGTTTCATCGTTTTTGACCCGGATGATGAAACCCTCGGGCTCTTGGGAGATGATTTCGGCGCTGACGGTCAGCAGGCTTCCGTTCGGATCGACGTTTTTGTCGGACATTTTTTCTCCTGGATCGGTATTGCCGCCCCAGTTATATACCTCGTCTCCTTCTCTCACTGTTTGAGATATATGGTCGGTGCGGTAACAGATAGATTTGACGTGAGTGTAGCATAAGAGAAGTAATAAGCGTCAATGATCGTAGGGAAGAAAGAGGGTGAAAACAGCTCCCTCTTTCTTGTTTTCGACCGTGACACTTCCTCCGAATTTCTCTTCGATGATCGTTTTGACCATATAAAGTCCGATTCCCGTTCCTTGTTCGGCTTTGGTACTGAAATAGGGTTCGAAAATTTTCTCCAAATGTTCCGGCGGGATCCCCCCGGCATTGTCGCAGACGCGGATGCGGATCATCTCTTCTTCCCGACGGACATCGATGCGGATACGGGGATCGGATACGTGGCGTTCCGTAAGAGCGTCGCGGGCGTTGAGAATGAGATTGAGGAAAATTTGGGCGAACTGATTTTGCATTCCGTGAAGTTCGACGGGGGCCTCTTCACGGTAGTCGACGACGATGTTTTTGTGGCGCAGATCGTATCCGACGATCTCCAGTACCTTTTCGTAAGCTTTTCGGACGGTGAAATCCTCCGTGTCGGTCGCCGGTTTGTAGAAGTTGCGGAAAGTGTCGATCGTCTCGGACATGAAAAAGATCTGCTCCTTGGCACCGGAGAGCATCGACTCGAGCCGCTTGTCGTCAAGACGGCCGGTACGCCCCAACGCTTTGATGTTTTGGAGGATCAGACTCAAGCGGGTGAGCGGATGGCGCCACTGATGGGCGATGTTGCCGATCATCTCTCCCAGTTCGGCCAAGCGGGCTTGGTGGATCAAAAGACGGTCTTTTCGGGCGTTTTCGAGTGTCTTCTCTCGGACCCGCGTCTCGAGAGTGTGGGCGAACTCTTCGAGTTCCTGACGCTGGCGTGCGACGAGCTCGAACATCCGCTCCGTCGGTCGGGTCAGCAGCCAGGAGAGGGGCAGAGCCAGCAGGATCATCAAAAGCAGCATAAATCCCGCAGCTTGATAATCCGCCCGCTCAAGCGTCAGTGCGGTCCCGGGTCGCAGGGTATAAGCGACGTAAAGCAGACGGGTCCCCATCGGCATCGCTTTGACGTAGAGGCGTCGGTCGGCCCGAAGGTATTCATCTCCCGCTTTCCTCGGCAGACGGTCGGCGGGAAGGGGGAGGAGTTCCGTGACTTTGAGGGGGCGGAAATCGCGGTCGTAGAACTTCCCTCCGGCGTAGACGATGTAGCCGTCGCGGTCGAAGATCGTCGTTTGAAAAACGGGTGAACTCCCGAAGAGCTGGATGATCTTTTTGGCGAAAGTGTTGATGGTCAGAACGCCTTGGAATTTTCCGTGGAAATAGATCGGTGTGGAGAGGCGGAAGACGGGGACGATGGGACGGACCACTCGGCCGTGTTCGATGTTGTAATCGATCTTGGAGGTATGAATCGCCCCTTCGGGGAGCTTGGCGCTTTCTCGGAAGTAGTACCGGCCGGATTTGTCCTGGAGTTTCGCTGCTTTGTAGGGGTAGCCTTCGGGGCGATCCCGGTCGAAGCGGAGACGCTCTTGGCCGTCGGGTCCGAGATAGCGCAACTGCATATAATCGTTGTGCTCGAGCATGATCGTCAAAAAGAGAAATTCCGCCGCATTGTGTGTCCGCGGGTTCGCCACGTAGCCGACGAAGTAGGGATTGTGGGCGATGGCAAGAAGGCTGCGGGAGAGATCGTCAAGGTAGAGATTGAGAAAGCGTTCTTTGTTGGCGGCTTCGAGGGTCACTTCGGAGCGGAACTTCTCCCGCTCCTTTTTGTCGATGAGCCAATGGGTGAAAAAGTAGAAACTCAGCATCAAAACGATCCCGTAGACGAAGAAACTCAACGCAAGGATGGTCGAAAAGCGGCGTCGGCTCAGCGGGCGAGGTTCAGGCATGCGGGATCCGGTAGCCTTCGCCCCGTAGATTTTCGATGACGTTTTCTTGCAGTTTGTCCCGGAGCTTTTTCATCGTGGTGCGCAGGGTGTTGTCGCAGACGTCCCGGTCATCCCAAAGATAAGTTTTGAGGCTCTCTTTGCTGACGATATGACCGCGGTGTTTGAGAAGCAGATAGAGCAGACGCCGTTCTTTGCGCCCGAGAGGGACTTCGTCCTCGCCTTCGTAGAGGCGTTCGTTTTTCATATCGAAGCGGTAGCGTTCACCGAGGGGGAGGGTGCGTTCACCGTGGCCTTTGACCAAATGTTCGATACGCACCTCCAGCTCCTCCAGATCGAAGGGTTTGCGGACATAATCGTTGCAGCCGCTGCGGTAGGCTTCTTTGAGGGTTTGCAGATCGCTCATCGCGGTGATGAAGATCGCGGGTGTCTCGAGCGAAAGTTCTCGAAACGTACGCAAAACCTCCAGGCCGCTGAGTCCGGGAGTGTTGATGTCAAGAAGCAGCAGATCGTAGCAGGCGGGATCGGCGGTTTGGATCAAGCTCTCACCGTTGTCGTAGAGATCGACCCGGTGGTCGAAGAGTTCGAAATAGTCCCGGATCTGTTCAGCGATGACGGGGTCATCTTCCAGCAGCAGCAGTTTCATTGTCTCCTCCACAGTCGAGATAGCGGTGTACCCAGGGGCTGTAGTCGGTGAGGATTACGTCACCGACGCTGGTCTTCAGCCCCGTGGCATCGTCCCGTACGCCGTAGATGCGCACAGAGATCCCCAGGTAATGCCCTCGCCATCGGCGTCGGACCTCCTCGGGCAAAAGAATCATCCCGTAGGCGGGATCGTCGTAGTCGGCGAAGAGCTCTCCGAGTAGATCGTTGTAGGTGTTGAAGGCTTCATTTTCGCTCAAGGGAGCGGGTTCGCGGAGGAGTATATGCAAAACACTCAACCCCTCTCCCGGATAAGCGACACGCCAGAGGCCGGGGCGTACGGGGTAGCTCCGCTTTCCGACACGATGCAGCGCATCAGGCAGTTCCCACCCGTCCGAGACGGGTCGCAGACCGTGTCGACGGAGCTGATCCGGCGTCGGAGGGAGAGAGAGTCCCGCTTCGGAGAAATACTCGTCGAGAAAGGAAGCAAGCTCATCCTCCGCCTCGGGAAAAGAGCGGGGAGGGTAGTCGTCCGGACAGACCGGCGCTGTATATCCTCGCACCCCGACATACGCAAGACAGAGCAGAAAGAGACGCCTTGAAAGTTTCATCCCGCTCAAAAACAGGTCGGAATGCTCTCGGAGTCGTTGGCGAACTCCTGGAGAAATTTGAGTAGACGGTCGTGTTCTCGAGCGAAGCGGGGACTTTTGAGGTAAGCGATAACCTGTGTTGTATTCGCTTCACCTTCGTGGAGTTCGATCAGCGCTTTGCCGTGGCGGTCGAGCATATATTTCCATTCCGACTGAGTGGCCATATTTCCGCCGAGTTTGCCCGCACCGTGGCAGGAGGAACACGCACGCAAATAGTACTGCTGTCCGAGCTTCTCTTGGACGACGTGTTGTCCCCGGGGGCGGGCCTGGGCGCTGACGATACTCAGAATCAGGAAGATTCCCGCGGCGAAAAAGAGCGTAAGCGGGGGACGGGATTTAGTGGGCATTGTCGTGTCTCCTTCCGTATTTATTCCCGTAGAGTCGGTCGAAACGTTTGAGAGCTTCACGGCCCCAGCGGATCAATTCGTCGGCTTTCCAGTATCCGTAAATGATCATATGCTTTTTGCCTTTGCGATAAAGTTTCTCTTCCCGAGGCCCCATAAAAACGAAAGCCGGTGTCATATTGACGATAAAACGCTCGGGTGCCTGGTCGGCGGTCTCCTCCTCGATGCTGTCGCTTCCGGTAGAAGTATCCAGGGTCAGCAGCACAAAATTCTTTTTGAAAAAGCGCTGAAGTTTGGGATCGGGGAAGACCTCTTCGATCATTTTGGGGCAGTAGAAACAGCGACGGGAGTGGAGAAAAAGAACGATCGGTTTTTTCTCTTTTTGGGCCAATTCTTCGGCATCTTCGAGATTCTGCATCCAGGGCAAACCGGCGGCGTGCAGTCCGATCGCCCACAGACAAATCAGCGGGAGTAATCTTTTCCATTTTTTCATTCGCTCACTCCTTCGTCGGTACGGTAACAACTCATCGGACACCTCTCAAGCTTCGTCTTTGCATTGTAAAGAAAAGTCATTTAAATTCGGGTACGGCGCAAACGGCACTTTGGGGGCACTTTTTGCCTCTATCATTGCAGGTAGAGGAGTTTCTCCTCGGAGCCTAGAAGGAGGAAAAGATGGTTGGAAAGTTGAAAATCGCCGCGATCACCGCGATCGCCGGAACCACGATGATGCTCTC
>JALWNT010000110.1 GCA_027080995.1 Campylobacteraceae bacterium
GTTTGCTCTTTTCCCGGATATTTTTCAACTCTTTGCCCGGTTCGGTCGTCGTGATGACGGTGCGGCAAAGCGGGTATTTGCTCCAGTCTTTGAGCCGGATGCCCCAGTAGGTGTGCATCACGACCGGTTCGCCGCGGTAGCGGCCGAGATAGAGTGTGATGTGGCCGGGGACATAGAGCATCGAGCGAAAAGGGAGGGCATTGCGGAGGATCGCGGCTTTTTTTCGGGCTTTGGGAAGCCCTTTGATCCACACGGTGTGGCCGGCTTTGGCCTGTTTGGCGGAGTTGCGCTTGAGAAAGATACCGAAAACGGCGAAAAAGTCTCGGGTGGTGGCCGAGCAGTCTCGGGTCATCATCTTGCCGCCCCAGCCGTAGGGTTCCCCATAGAATTCCCGGGCGATTTTCGCGACGTTTCGAGGGGTGAAGGGGAGGGGTTTGGGCGCGGCATACTTCCGGGAAGGCGGTCGGATTCGCTGCAGCAGAGCGATGCCTTTGGGGCCTCGGGAAGCGGTGAGCAGCCAGCGTCCGCTGCGATCCATCGGAAAGATCGTACTGAGTTTGATGAGGCTGATGCGCTTTTTTCCGTTCATCAGCCAAAGATTGTCTTTGATCGTGATGAAGTAGTGACCGGTTTTGAAGGCTTTGACGAAGCGGTCGGTAACGAGGGCGATATCCCGGACCCGGACCCAGCCGCCGGCATGCGCGGCTTGGACGTAGGCCCAGCGCCCGTCCCGGGAGTAGTGGGAGAGATAGAGGGGGACGTTGACGTGAAGTTCGCTATGCTGGAAGTAGTCGAAAGGGAAGCCTTCGGTGTTTTTCCAGGGGTCGCGGTAGGCGGGAGTATCGGTGGGGAAAGCCCGCAGGTTCGTGTGGCGTACGCTGAGGGCGCGGGCTCCGACGCTTCCGAGTTTGTCCATCTGTGCGTTGCGGATCCAGCTTTTCCAGGTGCGGGCGGGGATCCGTTTTTTGCGGCTGTCGTAGATCGGGTGCTTCTCGACGAAAGGGATCATCCAGAGCAGTTCATCGCGGGGTTCGTCGATGCGGTAGCCGTGCCGCCAGGGGGAGAAATATTCGGCGTTGTATCTGCGATCGTAGCTCAGCTGTTTCGTCCGGGAGATCGGCTTGAGCTGGCGGGCGTAGTAGGCGGGGTTTTGGGGGATACGGCGCTGATCGGCGACGCTTTTGAAATGGAGCCGGTCGATGGCGCTGCGGGGGCGTTTGCCGGCGATCAGCTGATACTCGGCACTCAGCAGCAGAGGAAAAAGTAGAAGAAAAAGAAGCCGAAAACGTCTCATAGTGATCGATTATACTCCGATCATCGGTTGAAGAGCCAAAAGAGCAGTGAAAGAAGCACCGAGATCAGGATCATCGATCCAAACGGAGCGAAAAAGACGAAATTGTCCCCTTCGTAGCGGATATCTCCCGGAAGATGGCCGAACCAGTCGAGCAGGCCGTATCTGTACGCCACGCCGGCCAAAACCAGTAAAAGACCGATTCCTATCAATAGATTGCTTACGGTCATACCGTTCATTTTACTCTCCTGTAAGAATTGAAATCTTTTTGAAGCCTCTACCTTTGAGAAGATCCACGACGGTGACGAATTTTTGGAATTGGCTTTTGCGATCAGCATTGAGAGTGATGAGATCTTTGAGCGGATCGAGTTTGCCGAGTTCTTCCTTGAGTTTTTCCAGAGTGACTGGATGTTTACGGAAGAAAAAATGTCCCTCTTTGTCGATCGTGATGGAGACACTCTTGGGTGGTACACTGTTTTGGCTGCCGGAATGCGGAAGGTTGACGGGAAGTTCGTTTTTGACGATGAAAGTCGCCGTGGCGAGAACGATGACCAACAGCACAAGGACGATGTCGATAAAAGGGACGACATTGATCTCGGCAAAGCGGCGGCGTCTCATTCCTCACTCTCGGCGTAAAGGATCTCCCATCGGGTCAGCAGACGCTCGGCCCGATCGCCCAACAGATTGTAGAAAATCGTTGCCGGAATTGCGACCACCAGACCGGCTGCCGTCGCTTTGAGAGCAAGGGCGAGGTTTTTCATCACTTCACCGGTGTCGACTGCGTTCTTTTGTTCACCGATTATGTAAAAGGTAAGAATAATGGCCAACACGGTGCCGAGAAGGCCGATATAAGGAGCGCTGGAGCCGATGGTGGCGAGAGGGCCGAGGTTACGTTCCAGATCGAGCCGGAGGATGCGCCGATCGGTGTAGGCGCTCAAATCGATGTTTCGGTAGAAGAGCAGACGCTCGAAAGCGTAAGTAAATGTGGCCAGACTCATCAGGATCAGCAAGCCGATAACTCCGTAATCGACAATGTTTTTCAGGGTTTCCACCGGCACAGTGAGGCTCCTTTTTCGACAAAAAAAAATCAGAGTACATTATATCTTATCGTTGAGGCTGTATCCGCTGGAGAAAATCATTGTCCGGAGGGCTTCGAGTGAGGTAGTGATTTCGTATGCTTTTCCCCTCTTTTGAGTTCCTTGCGTTTGGCACGGACTTCGCGTAGATGTGCCCGATAGTCCCGGAAAAAATCGTGTGTTCCCCGATCGTTGCGGAAAAAATAGAGATAGTCGGTCCTAGCGGGGTGCAACGCGGCCCGGATAGCGGTAGCGGAGACGTTGCAGACGGGAGCGGCGGGCAAGCCGCGATGTCGGTAAGTGTTGTAGCTGCTGTTGTCCTCGCGGATACGGCGGGGGGTTACTCGGATGTGGGAGTAGCGTCCGTAGTTGAGTGTGCCGTCCATCTGAAGGCGCATCCTCTTCTTCAGGCGGTTGTAGATCACCGAAGCGACAATGGGCATTTCGCTGCGGTTTGCCGCCTCTTTTTGGATGATCGAAGCGACGGTGAGGATCCTCTGCCAGCTTTTGGGAGTGTAGGTGATGCCGTTTTCCCGAGCGAGCCGGCGAAAACGTTTTTCGCTGAGATTGATGAGGTACTGCACCGCTTGGTGCGCATCGTAACGGAGGGGGATGTTGTAACTCTCGGCGAGAATTCCCCCTTCGGGATAGGGACTCAAAGATCGATAGGCGGCGAAGAGTTTTTCAGGATTTTTATGAAGGCGGTGACCCATTTGATCGAAAAAAATCACACTTGTCTCCCCTGGGATAAGGGTGATGCGTACGAAACGATCGGAAGAAGCGAGACGATGCAGAAAATCGAGTCGACTCATGCGTTCGCTTCCCAGGTAGATCCATCCTCTCTCGGGTCGGCCCAGCATACGAAGAAGAAATCTGTCGGGCCAGGCGAGTGCGTATCCCCGCTTCTGCAGCTGTGATATAATTTTTTCCGATGCATCGGAACGGAGTTCCAGATTTTTCTCCGTTCGAATCGGCTGCACCAGATAGAAAAGGACGGAAACGAGGAGTAGAAGCAGAATGCTTTCGAAACGATCGATAGTGACGATAACTCTCTTCACACTTCCCGTCCTCTTTATAACATTCATTTTTTTTATGCTTCATCGTGGAATTCAACTTGATTCGCTCGAGTTCCACGGTTATAAAATCGAAAAATTATATCTGAAACTCGATAAAGGGCTTATCGTCAAAGCCCGGCTCTTTCAACTCCCCGGGACTTCGGAGAAGACTGATCTTTCACTGCTCCCGGATGCGTTGAAGACGATGCACCGGATTCTCCGCGGTGTGCGCAGCATCGAGTTGGAGGCATTGCGCATTGGTAGACAGAGTTTTCATCTGCTTTATCGCGACCGGATTTTCTATCTGAGCAGTCCGAAGCTTGAAGTCGCCGGTATGCTTTACGATCGCGGAAATTATATGCAAATGCAGATGCCTCTTCTGCGTCTTGTGGAGAAGGGGATTAGCCTTTCCGGAGAGCTCTACTATCGTTATCGTACCGGCGATATCGATTTTGAAGGAGACTATGATGTTCCCGATCTCGCCGGGAAGCTCAGAGTCCGCAAAACAGGAGAACGGATCGAATTTCGGATTACCTCGATGCGTACAAGCTCTCTGCGGCGGCTTTTGAGTCTGTTGCGCATGAGTCCGGAAGCCGAAGAGTGGCTAAAAAAACGGATCACGGCGCATGCCTATCGTCTTGAATATCTGGAGGGAATCGGTCGCTTCGATCGTCAAAGCGGAGAGTTCACTCCGGAGATTTCCAGTTTGCAGGGAGTCCTTCATCTGCAAAAACCTACGATTCGGTTTCACGATGGACTTGCGCCGATTCGGGCTGAGTCCGCACGGGTGATTTTGCAAAACGCCTCACTCTATTTCCTCCTTGAGCATCCTCGCTACGGTCGGCACTCCATCGAGGGGAGCAGTGCGGCCCTGTACGGACTCGATGATCCGAAACGATTGATGTTGGGGTTGAGGATCCACTACCGAGGACGGCTGGATTGGTCGATGCTGGAAATCCTCCATGCCTACAATGTTCCCGTCCACTTGGGACAGCGCAGCGGAACGGTAAATGCCCGGGTGGATCTGGATGTTCCCCTGAGCGGCGGTCGTATCAAGTTGCGTGGATCGGCTGATTTTTCGGCAGGTGTGTTGGAATACGGGAAGCGACGGCTCCGTATCGGAGGGGGAAAAATCCTCTTTAGTTCCAAAACCGTAATTCTTCGGCATCTTCTCCTCGATGAAGCGAAGTTCAAAGCGGTGCTTGATGGACGAGTGGATTTGCGGGACAGGCAGGCCCGGTTGCGCATAACACTCAGAAAACTGAAATGGCAGGGAGTGGGCGGTGCGCTTGTCATGCAGAATCTAACCCTCCCGTTGCGAATCCGATGGAGCGCGAAGCGCTGGGAGGCGGAATTGCCGACGCTTAAAACTACGGTTGTCCGGAAAGCGAACGGGATGATTCGCGCGGAGTTGAAAGATCTGGCGCTTTTGCACCGTTGGTTGAGGGGACTTTACGCTTTGGCTGAGGGAGGGCATTTGCAGATCGAAAGCTCCGACGGACGGCGCATCGATCTAAGCGGGACTTTGCTATGGAAGGGTTCTTTCCTCTACGATCAAAAAGGGTTTGTCACTTCACTACCTTTTCATGCGAAGTTCGACGGTTCGGCAAGTCTCGTCGAAGCCCTGGGTGATCGGATTCTCTATCGACAGAAAGAGGGCGTCTTGAAACTGCACGATATCAACATCGATGCGCGGCGTCTTTTGGCACTGGTCAAATCACTTTCGGCTTACGGATCGAAGAGTGTTTCCAAAATGTTGACCGTAGTGGCCGAACGCAGTGTGATTCGCTACGGTCTCTACGTTTTGTCGGCGGATCGCTATCGATTGCTGCTTCATGGGGAGGATCTCGATTTTGATGCGGCATTGGGGAAAGATCATCTTACTCTGCAGAAGCATGGGAGTCGGCTCGTCGTCGATGCTCGGCGTATCGACGATCGGATGCTCCATCCATTGATCCATTTCAAGGGATTGGTCGGGGGGCGTTACACCCTGCATGCGGAAGGAGATCTCAAACAGAAGCGTTTTCATGGAGAGGTCATCATCGAAGGGGGTGTCGTGAAAAACTTCAAAGCGATGAACGATCTGATGGCTCTTTTCAATACTGTTCCAGCCCTGGTGGCTTTCTCCGATCCGGGATTCAGCCGGGTCGGCTTCGAATTGCGTCGGGGCCGAATCGTCTTTTTACTGAAGCAAGAAACGTTGACATTGAATTCCATTCTTCTGCAGGGCAGATCGTCGACCATCGCCGGCAAGGGAACGATCCGACTCGACAATGGAAAGTTGGATCTGGATCTGGCGGTTCGCACGGCGCGTGAATTGGGCAAGACGCTGGGACAGATTCCGGTGGTGGGATACATTCTCTTCGGTAAAGACAAGAGCCTCACCGTAGGCGTTCATGTCGACGGGACACTGGAACACCCCCATGTCCATACCAATCCGCTGGGAGAAGCCTTGCTCTATCCGTTGGAGCTGCTCAAGCGAACTTTCCAAACACCTGCGCAGCTGGCTTCTCCTGTGCAAAATTCATTGCCGCCGTCGCAGCAAAAGAAAGTAAAATCCCCTGACGGCAACATAAGTAAGAGCAGATCAGGAATGTTCTAGAGTTTTAGGCGACAATATTTTGTCATATAGATCAATAAACTCTTTTTCGGTATGGCGTATTCTGAAAAAAGAAAGAGAGATAGAGTTTTTTCCTAAGGGAACCCTCTGAATGATGTTCGAGTGAAACCGGAGGTTTTTCAGAACACTCAATCGGTATTCAAAATTTGAAGTACCAATATCGTTGCTCCACCTAGAATGAACTGCACCGCGATGGCCCCGGTGAGAATCCCCATCAGTTTGGTCACCACTTTTTCTCCCGTCTCTCCCAGCATCTCGCGGATTTGCATCGCGTAACGCAGGGCCAGATAGACCGCTGCCGTATTGAGCAAAAAGGCTGCTGTAGTCATGGTCACATCCCAGAGGCTATGAGCCTGCTGGCGAAAGATGATCACCGTGGCAAAAAGGCCCGCCCCGAAAAGGATGGGAATCCCCAGAGGAATGACGGCGATATCCTCTCGCCGACTCGCAGATATCGGCATCTGCGTGCGGCCATGTCCCAGCATCTCCAATGCCATGAGCAGCAGCACGACACCTCCGATCACCTTGAGAGAGTGCTCGTTGATCCCGAAAAAGCGCAACACCCCCTCTCCCAGAGCGAAAACCACGATAAAGGCGATGAGGATCGTCAAACTGCTGCGCCGTGCGATGTTTTCGGCTTCGGCGGTTGTCATGCCGTGAGGTAGCATCCCCAACATCACCGCGCTAGCCCCAATCGGATCTAAGATTGCCGCAAAGGTGATGCACTGATGCAAAAATTGACTCCAAAAATGCTGCATGGTGTTCCTTATCTCTCAACAGTCACGATCATCATACTTGCCTCTGCTTTTTGATGTATCCGAACGTTTGCTTTAAGGGATGGCTTTTTCTCTGAGCGAAAAACTCGCTGATGGCGGGCAGATGCTTCTCAAAGCCCTGAAACGCGTGATCGCCTCCCTCTTCGAGGATGGTCCGCACGCCTTGCAGTTCCTCGAGCGCGACACGATAGTCAAGAACTTCATCACCGCTTTGGAGCATCAACAGAATTTTTTCCGGACGGGAAAGCCGCGTACGGTATTTTTTGAGGCTCTCCACATGCTGCGGGGTCCACTCGAAGCGGGCGCCGTCGTAATAGTTGGTCCCTTCGCCCGTATGCGCGGCCAGAGTCTCCCAGGGGCGAAGGGCAGGGTTGATGAGTACCGCCTTGAGATCGAAACGCTCCGCCAAATAGAGGGCGAAAAAGCCTCCCAGAGAAGACCCGACAAGATACAGGGGCTCTTCGAGCCGCTTTGCCTGTTCGGCGATCTGAATCAGCGTATCCATCGCCAGGTCGGGGATATAGGGCAGCGAGGGAGCGAAGGCCGCCTCTGCGAAATACTCCCGCACTCTTTTTGCCTTGGTTCCCAGGCCGCTGCCGGCAAATCCATGGATATAGAGAATCATCGTTTCGCACTTTTAAGCAGTTTCTTCCATTCGGCGAGGGGGAGGGTATTGATCAGATGTCGCGCCTCCAACCAACCTCGCCGAGCTTGATGAACGCCGAAGCGGATCTGCTCCATCGCGTCGGCGTTTTCGGCGACGGAGCCTAAGACGAAACGCACTCCGGAATCCCGCAGGGCCTTGAGATGGACATCACTCAGGTCTAGGTGCTCGGGTCGGGCGTCGATCTCCAGCCAAACGTCGTGCTCTGCCGCCGACTGCGCGATTTTCTCAAGATCGAGGGCACAACCGTTGCGCTCGGAGATGATGCGGCAGGTGGGATGAGCCAGGATCCGCACGGCGGGGTGGGCCAGGGCTTTGCAGATCCGTTGGGTCTGTTCCTCCTTGCTCAGGTGCAGCGCCTCCTCCACAGTGGCGATGACCAGATCGAAGTTTGCCAGCTCCTTCTCATCGGCTTCCAGGCTGCCGTCTTCGGCGATTTCCACTTCGATTCCCTTGAGAAGATGGAGCTTTTTATACTTTTTTTGCAGAGTATCGACGCTTTCGAGGAATCCTTCAAGAGGACGGCACTTCCGACCGTGGTCGCAGAGTAGCAGGGAAGCCTTTTGCGTCAGGCAGAGGTAGTCGTAGCCCAAGTCTGCGGCCTTCTTGACCTGTGCGGCGGGATCGTCTCCGGCCAAGAGATGCAAATCCCCCCGCAGATCCTTCCGTTTCACCAGATCGGGGAGCTTCCCATCGGCCGCCGCCTCCAGCTCGCCCCGGTCCTCCCGCAGCTCCGGTTCAATGTACTGCATGCCGAAGAGATGATAGATCTCCTCTTCGCTTCGGCCGGCGATGCGCTCCATCTTTTCATTGAAGACCCCGTATTCATTGACTTTCCAGCCTCGCTCTACCGCCATTTTCCTCACAGCGATATTGTGGGCCTTGGAGCCGGTGAAATAGTGCAGCGCCGCTCCATAGCTGCGATCGCTGACACAGCGAAAATCCACTTGTAGATTGTTTTCCAGGATAATCGTGGAGCGGGTGTCGCCTTTGGAGACCACCTCTTTGATTTTGCCAAAAGCGGTGAAGTGATCCATGGCTCCCAGGGGATCGTCGGATGTGGCGACGATATCCAGATCGCCCACGGTCTCTTTGCGGCGGCGGAAGCTCCCGGCGACGGTGAGCCGGTTGATCGCCTTGAAGCCTTTGAGATAGGCTTGCAGCTCCAGGGCATAGGGCTCCGCCTCGGCGTAGAGGAAACGCTTGCCCTCCTTTTTATAAAGGACGACACCCTTAAGGATCTTCTCTTCGGTCTTGACGTCGAAACCGGGCAATTCACGGATTTTGTGCTCTTCGGCGGCCCTTTTGAGCTCTTCGAGTGAACCGATTCCCAGCTTCTCATACAAAATCCGCGCCCGCTTGGGACCGATCCCTTCGATCTTGAGCAGGTCGAGGATGTGAGGAGGAAACTCCTTTTTGACCTCTTCGAGTTTGCTCAATTTCCCGGTGGTGACGATCTCGACAATTTTTTTGGCGATACGATCACCGATGTCGGGCAGTTGAGAAAGGTCATAACCCTCCTGGACCAGCTTGGTAAAATCATAGCCGCTGGTCTCGATGGTCCGTGCGGCGTTGCGGTAGGCCCGGATACGAAAGGGGTTGTCTCCTTTGAGTTCCAAATAGTCGGCCAGGGTTTTGAAAAAGGCGGCGATCTCACTGTTGCTCATATTCTTCCCTCTTTGATATCAGAATAACTCTACTATGATACGACATTTCGTGCTTTTTTGACTAAAGAGGAAGATGATTTTCTTCATATATTATATAATATTATTGTGCCATTTAATAATATTATCAGTATGATTCAATTCAAATGTAGAAAGGTTTGAGTAATATATTTTCAAATATCAAAAGGATGGGGAATGTGGAAATTTATGGCGATCGTCGTTGCGATACTGTTGGGTGGGCACATGGCCGAAGCCGGAAAGCGGATCGTTGTCGATTTGAGCAAACAGGAGGCTTATGCTTACGAGGACGGTCGATTGGTCTTTAGTGGATGGGTATCGACGGGGAAGCCGGGACACCGTACGCCGACAGGACATTTTCGGGTCTTGGAAAAAGACATCGATCATATTTCCAGCAAATATCCGGAGCCCAACGGCGGTGCGGAGATGCACTATATGTTGCGGGTGACAGACTACGGAGTCGCCATGCATTTGGGGTATGTTCCCAACTATCCCGCCTCTCACGGGTGTATCAGGATGGAGAACGGATTTGCCCAAAAGATGTATCACTGGGCGGAGGTAGGCACCCCCATTCTCATTACAGGTACTCCGCCGCGCTACGTCGATCGACCGATC
>JALWNT010000111.1 GCA_027080995.1 Campylobacteraceae bacterium
AAACTCGAAAACGCCCAAGAGAATCTGGCCAAAGCCGAAGAAGAAGTGGACAAAGCGCTGCAACGCAACGAGTTCTGGGTGCAGCAGCTTTCGGAACTTCGGACCAAACACGAAGCGGTGAAGATGCGCTTGCGAAAGCTGGAGGGATAGCGGCAGGAGGCGGATCCTTTCGCGGCTCGGTGTATCTGACATCATTGAATTTTCTGAAACCGTTTCGGTAAGATGATGAAACGAAACGTCGGGAGTTGATCGGAAAGTTGGGCTGAACAAACTAAAGGATAAAAATGCACGAAAAGACATTGGCGATCCATGCCGGATATGAAGGAAACGAGTTCGGGACGATGGCGGTGCCGATCTATCAGACGACGGCTTACGAGTTTCGTGATGCCGAACATGCCGCCAATCTCTTCGAACTGAAAGAGTTGGGCAACATCTACACCCGGTTGATGAATCCCACCACCGACGTCTTCGAGAAGCGCTTCGCCGCTTTGGAAGGGGGCGCGGCCGCCATAGCCACCGCCAGCGGCGCCGCAGCGGTCTTTTACGCCTTTGCCAACGTCGCCGAAGCGGGAGACAATATCGTGGTGGCCAAGCAAGCCTACGGCGGGACGCTGACGCTGGCGGCGCATACGCTGCGCCGTTTCGGGATCGAAGGGCGTTTTTTCGATGTGCGACGGCCCGAAGAGTTGGCGGGAATGATCGACGAGCGGACCAAAATGATCTTTTTCG
This sequence comes from Campylobacteraceae bacterium, assembly GCA_027080995.1. Taxonomy (GTDB): domain Bacteria; phylum Campylobacterota; class Campylobacteria; order Campylobacterales; family Sulfurovaceae; genus Nitratifractor. The sequence goes on from JALWNT010000111.1 coordinate 730, forward strand.
AGGTCATCCCCAACCCCTCTTTGGTGATGGCGGATATCGCCCGACTGAGCGAAATCGCCCGCGCCCACGGAGTCATGCTCTGCGCGGACAATACCGTCGCGAGCGCGGCGCTCTGCCATCCGCTGAAGCACGGCGCCGATATCGTCGTCCACAGTACGAGCAAATACACCACCGGACAGGGGTTGGCTTTGGGAGGGATGATCGTGGAGCGTGAAGGCCTGGCCGATCTGATCCGGGGCAACGACCGTTACGCCCACTTCAACGAGCCCGACCCGAGCTACCACGGCCTGGTCTATACGGAGCTGCCCCTGCCGCCGTTTACTCTGCGGACCCGTCTGGCGCTTCTGCGGGATCTGGGAGGCACACCCAGCCCCTTCAACAGTTGGTTGCATATCCAGGGGCTCGAAACCCTGCCGATTCGGATGGAGCAGCACTCCCGGGGGGCGCTGGCGGTGGCGGAGTTTCTCGCTTCGCATCCGAAGGTCCGCCGGGTCAACTATCCGGGCCTTCCTTCCGACCCCAGCTATCCGCTGGCGCAGAAATATCTCAAAGACGGGATGGCCAGCGGTTTGCTGAGCTTCGAGGTCGGTAGTCGCGAAGAGGCCCAGCGCATCGCCGACAGCACGAAGATCTTCAAGCTGGTCGTCAACATCGGCGACAGCAAGAGCATCATCACCCACCCCGCCAGCACCACACACCAACAGCTCAGCGCCGAAGAGCTCGAAGCCGCCGGCGTCCCCGAAGGGCTCATCCGTCTCAGCGTCGGCCTGGAAGATCCCGAAGATTTGATCGAGGATCTGCGCCAGGCGCTGCAACAGTGAGGCCAAGGCCTCACTGTTGAATGAATTTCGGTTTGCATTGCACGGCGACGCTTCCTTTGGCAACGTTTGGAAGAGGTTTCATTCGGTGGCGACAAAGGAGCGCTTGCCCCGTAGGGGTTCCGAAAGAATTAGCGACTGCCAGAGCTACCGAATGAAACCGGTTGTCTTTCAGAAGACTCAATCACATTTAGGATAAAATAGCGCCAATTCTATCAGCAGGCTGTTCCCGGATGAAGATCGCTACCAAAACCGCTCATTTCACCTCTCCCCTTTATCTCGAGAGCGGTCGGATTCTCGAACCTTTCGACATCGTCTACGAAACCTACGGCGAGCTCAACGAAGCGCGGGACAATGTCGTCCTGGTCTGTCACGCCCTCAGCGGATCGCACCATGCGGCGGGCCTCTACGAAGGGGACCGCAAACCGGGATGGTGGGATGCGCTCATCGGTCCAGGCAAAGGGATCGATACCGACCGCTATTTCGTCCTCTGCACCAACGTCATCGGCTCCTGCTTCGGCTCCACGGGGCCGATGAGTCCGATGTACCCTTCCGAGCAGCCCTACCGGCTCAAATTTCCCGTCGTGACGATCAAGGATATGGTCCGGGCCCAGCGTCAGCTTCTCGCCCGTCTGGGGATCCATCATCTGCACGCGAT
>JALWNT010000112.1 GCA_027080995.1 Campylobacteraceae bacterium
AAGAAAGTATAACCCAGGAGAAATCGTCATCTTTATTCAAAGAGACTTCTCCGAAAAAAGAACTTTTGGACCACTACACTCCAAACGCGGAGAAGAATGCTGAAAAACTCGGTCTTTCCCTTGAGGAATATTTGGAATTGCTCTCGTCTTTCATTCAGGAGAGCCATGCTCTTGAAGCATCACTACTCTCCCCGAAAACTTCCAGCAGCGAGAAAGCACTCAATACCCTCTACGATGCCATCGCTCTTTTGCATCTCGACGAATTGCATGAAGTACTTGATGAGATTCGCAATACCCCTCCCGAGCAGAGATCCGCCATCGTCGAAGCTTTTTATCATTGGTTGGATACATCCCTGGATCGAATTCGGGAAACAGCAACAATCACTCACCCTCCCCTTGAAAAGGAAAGTCCTGAAGAGAGTGAAACATCGGCTCCTGAAGTCGTAACCCATGAAATCGAAACACCTGAAGTAGAACCCGAAACAGTTTCCGAACCGACCATCGAAGAAACCGTCAGTAAGGAAGAAGCTACTGAAACCACTCCTGAACTTCCGGAAAATGAGCTTTTCGAAGATCTCCAACCTGTACCCATAGAGTTCAGTGTAAAAATAGCGGCCGAGGAGCTAAATCTACCCGAAGATCTGGTTCTAGAATTCATCAATGACTTCGCAACACAGGGGCACGAATATCTTCCCGTCCTCATCGAAAGCTATCAAAATAATGATCTGGACAAACTTCAGAAAACCGCTCACATGCTCAAAGGAGCCGCCAGCAACCTCCGTATCGAACCGATGGTCGAAAATCTTTATGAACTTCAATTCGATACCGACATATCCCGTGCTCCTGATCGTATCAGACTCTTTGCTGGACAGTTGATGAGCCTCGATCAATATTTGCAACACATGCAAAATAAATAGAGGGAGTAGAGGATGAAAATTACCAATAAATTGAGAATAATGGGGATCATCCCTTCGGGGATCATGCTGATTGCAGCAGCTTATTTTTTGATTGTTTCCTTTCAAAACGTCGAACGGGCCCGTGCTTTCCAAGCCACTCTCAACAACAATCTCCTTATCGAAAACGTTCTTTTTGAAGTGGGCAAAGAGCGGGGCTTGAGCTCTCTATACATCGCATCGGACAAAACGGCTTATTACGAACTGTTGAAGAAACAGCGTCAAAAAACCGATCGTGTCATCCGCACACTCAAAAACGGGCTTATCAAACAAGTCGATCTTCCACTCGAATCCGGAAAGATGATGGATAGCGATGCCTATGCGGAAATGATACAAAGCCTTACGGAATTGACAAATATTCGTGCATCGATCGATCGGGGAGAAAGGGATTTTGACAATAGCATCCTCGAAGGATACACTCAAACGATTACCTCCAAACTCGTTCAAAACATGCAACAGCCCCAACGTTTTGTTCTGACGGTACGACTTCGCGATCTGAGTGCCTTGATGGGACGTCTGGGTATCAGTGAAGAATATACCGGACTTTCGCGGGATTTTGCCGCTTATTATCTTGCGAAAAACCGGGGCATGGATGCAGACGCCTTGGCTCAATGGGACCGTTTCCATACACGTTCAACCCAATTCGACCCTGACTTCGTTCTTGACAAGAGTGTTCTCAAGCATATCCTTACCCAGTATCGTACCCACAATGCGGAGAACCTCTTCAAAAAAATCACTCAGGAATACACCGCGATCATTCAACAAAGTGCAAATGGTCGCTACAGCGTCAATCCAATCGACTGGTTTGCCTTGCAGACAAAACGTATCTCTTTGTACCGTAGCGTCAACTCGGATATCCTAACAATGGCATCGGAGGATGCTCGAGCCTATCTTTCTCATCAATATGTGATTCTTGGGGTTTCGACCCTCCTCCTCCTTCTCGCATTCGTTCTCCTCATCTTCGGTTATCGGACCGCCAGAGGTATCAACCGCAGTATCCACACACTCGAAGAGACCCTAGGACATGCGGCAATGGCATTCCAAGAAAAAGGTGGAGAAGAAGATCAGGAGGATCATCTCGATATCATTGATCTTGAAACGACGGAAGGAATGGACCAAGCCTTCAAACATCTTGAATCGTTAATCAATCGCGCTCGGGGAGAACGGCAGGAAGCCCGTGAAGCGAATGAAGCCAAAGCTCTTTTCCTCGCCAATATGTCCCACGAAATACGCACACCGATGAACGGAATCATCGGATTTACCGAACTCCTGAAAAACACCCCTCTCAATGATGAACAGAAAGAGTACACCGAAATCATTGACAAAAGCTCTCAGAATCTTTTGAGCATCATCAACAATATCCTCGATCTCTCCCGCATCGAAAACCATAAAGCTGAGGTAGAACACGTCATCTTCGAAAGCCGAGAGCTTTTCGACGAAACCATCTCAAAATTCGCAACGGAAGCGGTCGAACACGATCTCGAGCTGAACTATTTCCTCGATCCTTCCATCGAAACAAAACTCAAAGGCGATCCTGCAAAAATCCGGGAAATCCTCTCGAATCTGATCAGCAATGCAATCAAATTTACCGATCGCGGTGGAGAAGTGACCGTAGAGATTCGCAAAGGCGAAATAAACGATCACGATCGAACGACCATCGAAGTAAGCGTTGAAGACACAGGCATCGGCATGTCTTCTGAACAGATCAAGAAAATTTTCGAACCCTTTACCCAAGGAAGTGGAGCTGTAACACGTAAATATGGGGGGACGGGGCTTGGTCTGACCTTGAGTAAAGAATACATCGAAATGATGGGTGGAGAGTTGGAAGTCGAAAGCGAGAAAGAGAAAGGCAGCCTTTTCCGTTTCGCACTCACTCTCGAAGTAGTCCCCGACGAAAATTCAAATTTAGAAAATGCCTTTGAGGGAATGAAAATATGTTGGATCCCTCAAGAGAAGAGCCGTCTGTATAGTTACTGTCTCGAGTACGCAAAATATTTCGGTGTAAAACTCATCGAGACTGAAACAGCTGCTCAACTGATGCAATTTATGGGAGAGGGACGCTGTTCATCCCTTTTTGTCGATTTCGATGTTCTGGATCACACATGGCAGGAGGCCGTCAAAAATCTAAACAAAGAGCATGCCGGAGTGGTAGGTAGGATTGATCGACGATCTGAAATGGAAGAGTGGGGATTCTCTCCCCAGCGTATTCTGGTCAAACCATTAACACTCGGTGCACTGATTGATCTGCTCACTTCTTTCAATCATCAGGAGATCGAAGAAAAAAAGAGTACGCTGCATCCAAAAGTCTATACGCATTTCCATGGAAAAGCTCTCATTGTTGAGGACAACATCATCAACCAGAAACTTGCCAAAAGTGTACTCGAAAGTCTCGGTCTCGATGTAGATGTAGCTTCTAATGGTCGTGAAGCAATCGAAAAACGCAAGTCTAACGATTACGATCTGATTTTTATGGATATTCAGATGCCTATCATGGACGGTGTCGAAGCAACGCATAAAATACTCGAATATGAAAAGAAGAATGAAGAGAAGCATATTCCGATCGTTGCATTGACTGCCAACGCACTGAAAGGAGATCGTGAACGTTTTCTCTCCGAAGGAATGGATGAATACATTTCCAAACCTATCGAAATGTCCGAATTGATCTATATTCTGAATAAGTTTCTTCATGATCGGGCGGAAGTAAACGTTCAGGTTCACAAAGAAGAAGGTCTATTACCCAATAGAAAAGAGACAGAACAAAAACTTCAGGAAAAACAAAATAATAATGAGGACAAGGGGAAAGAAGCCAAAATGCCTTCTCCGATCGAGGGACACGAAATTGTCGTGGCAAAAACACTGCCTTTCAGTCGTAAACTTCTTGCCAAAATGCTGGGAGCTCTTGGAGAAGATTTCGCCGTCGCCGAAACACCCGAGGATGCGAAACTCCTAATCGAAGCTCCTGAATGCGAAATTGTCTTTGCGGACGAATTCATGATTGGTGACGAAACACTGAAAAGTATTCGGAAAAATGGGACAAAATTGATCTTCACCAGTGAGCCGGAAAAGACCAATCGCCTCGAAGGAATAGAGTACAGTGTCTATCATGGTAAAATGACGGCTGATAGTTTTGCTACATTTATTAAAAGTCTCAGAGGTGCACAATGAATTTAAAGGTTATGATCGTCGATGATGACTTCATCAACCGTAAACTTATCCAGGCTCTATTAAAACGTCATCCGGAACTTATCGGTGAAACATTGGAAGCTGAAAACGGCTCAGAAGCACTGAGCCTTCTGAAGAAGCACCCTGATGTGGATGTAATCCTCCTCGACATACTCATGCCGGTTCTCGACGGAAAAGAGTTTTTGAAGATTTTTCGATCCGAACCGAAAAACAGTCAGATTCCTGTCATTATCCTTTCGACTGACGATACCCAAAAAAGTACGGTACTCAATCTTGGGGCCGAAGACTTTATCCTGAAACCGATCAATGAAGACCAACTCATCGATCGCATTCGATATTGGACGCAAAATCTTTAACGTCGAAATTTGAGTTAACCGTAAAAATGCGACCGTACTCAAAGTTCTGTGACGGAGCATTTTCACCGGGACCGTTAGAAAATAAAACGACCCATTTCACTCTTTCTCTTTCAAACTTTTTTCGACAATTTCCCACATTTCCTCCTCCGGCATCAGTTGGACCCCTAACTGTTTCGCCTTTTCATACTTGCTGCCGGCATCCTCTCCATAGATGACATAGTCGGTTTTTCTGGAGACCGAACCGGTCACTTTGGCCCCTAGACTCTCAAGCAGAGCTTTGATTTCGCTGCGAGGACGTTTCATCGTACCGGTGAGAACCACATGCTTTCCGGTAAAGGGAGACTCTTTTACTTCTGTCTTTTTGGGAGCTTGCGGTTGGATGATCTTCATGAGCCGCTCCACCTTCTCTCGGTTGACACGGACAAACTCCAAGAAGCTTTCGGCCATCTCCTCTCCGAAGCCTTCGATCGCCATCAGGCTCTCTTTGTCGGCATTAAGGAAATTCAAACCAAAAGTTTCACAAATTTTTTTGCTCGCCACTTCACCGATGTGCTCGATCCCCAAAGCATTGACGAAGCGCCAGCACTCCCGCCCTTTGCTCGCTTCGATGGCATCGAGGAGATTGCGGGCTTTTTTCTCTTTGAATCCTTCGAGTTTGAGTAGATCTTCCATCTTCAAGTGATAAAGATCCTCCACCTCTTTGACCAGACCTGCTTCATAGAGCTGCTCGACGATTTTGTCACCTAGACCGTCGATGTTCATGCATCCCTTGGAAGCGAAGTAAATGATGGAGTTGACTACCCGAGCAGGGCAGTCGATGTTCTGGCACTTGACCAATGGACCTTCGTCCAGCACTTCACTGCCGCAGACCGGACAGTGCGTAGGCCGTTCGATGGGACGTTCCTTACCGGTACGATACTGCTTCAGCACACTGACAATTTTGGGGATCACGTCACCGCTTCGGATCAGGGTCACCATATCGCCGATACGAATGTCGAGCTTGGCGATGTAGTCGTAATTGTTCAAGGTCGCCCGCTCCACAATGACCCCTTCGATTTCCACCGGCTCCAGGACCGCTACGGGGGTGATGACTCCGGTGCGTCCTACCTGGGGGATCACATCGATAAGGCGCGTCTGCTTCTCCACCGCGGGAAATTTGTAGGCCACCATCCAGCGGGGATACTTGACGGTATAGCCCAAAGCCTCCTGCACAGCGATGCGGTCAACTTTGACCACCATCCCGTCGAGCATCACCTCCAGGGTTTCGCGCATTTTGGTCAACTCTTCGTAGATCGCTTCGATCTCTTCGGCTGTTTTGCAGACTCGGCGGATGGGGGGTTTACGAAATCCTAGATCATAGACGTAAGCCATCGCATCGCTGAGATACTCGTAGTTCAAGTCGTTGACTCCGATCCCCCAGGGTTGGAAGATCAAATTACGTTTGGCAGTGATAGAAGGGTCCAACTGTCGCAGGCTCCCGGCGGCGGCGTTGCGGGGATTGGCGAAGGGGGGCTCGCCGACGGCGACCCGCTCCTTGTTGATCCGCTCAAACTCTTTGATCGTCATCAGTACTTCGCCCCGGATTTCGATGAGACTTTTGTGCTCGATGTCCAGGGGGATCGATTGGATCGTACGGGCGTTGTTGGTCACATCCTCCCCCTCGACCCCGTCGCCCCGAGTGATCGCCTGCTTTAGCAACCCCTTTTCATAGATCAGATTGAGGCTCGCCCCGTCAAACTTGGGCTCGACGTAGTAGCGCTCGCCGGGAAACTGCTTTTCGATCCGCTGCATCCACTCTTCGAACTCCGCGGCATTGAAGACATCCTCCATGCTCCACATCCGACTTAGATGCTTCGCTTTGACGAACCCCTCTTTGATGGGGGCGCCGACCCGTTGCGTCGGTGAGGTGGGATCGATTTGATCGGGATGGGCTTTTTCGTACTCTTCTACCTCACGGTAGAGCCTGTCATAAACCTCATCGGTCACCAGAGGATTGTCCTCCACATAGTAGGCATATGCCCACTTTTTCAATTGTGCAACCGCTTTACGGTACTCCTCTTGATTATTGATCATAAGATCCCTTTTCCTTTCTTCTTGTCTTCTTGGCCTATTTCATTTTATATCTTTACAGAAAAAAACTATACCGTAATACTCATTCCACTCAAATACCCTATAATTAAGCAAGCTTTTTCTCCATTTTTAAAACAAAAGATATCTCGTTAGGAGTCCGAATGTTTGGAAGAAGATACAGGGTCTGCATTTCAGCTGCCGCGATGATCTTTTGTAGCGGTTTTCTCTTCGGTGCTGGATTCATCACCATCGGAACCGGAGGAGTCACGGGGATCTATTTTCCCACCGGAGGTATCCTTTGCCGAATGATGAACCAAAACCGAAAAACCACAGGCATCCGATGTTCCGTCGAAGCCACCGAAGGTTCCCTCGCGAACATTCAGGGCCTTCAAAAAGAAAAACTTGATTTTGCCCTGGCCCAATCCGACGTCGTCTACCGCGCCTATCACGGAAAAGGGCCTTTCCTAGGCAAAGCCGCCAAACATCTACGCAGCGTCGCAGCTCTCTATCCCGAACTCCTCACCCTGGTCGTTCGCAAAGGAGACGGCATCACAAAACTTACCGACATTAAAGGCCGAAAAATCGATCTGGGGACTCCAGCCTCCGGAACCCGGATCACCGCCGATAGCGTCTTGCATGCCTTCGGTCTCAAGGAGAGCGATCTTCATTATGTGAAAGCCAAGGATATCGACGAAGATACGGCAAAACTCAAATCGGGAAAAATCGACGGATATTTCGGTGTTTTCGGTCATCCTGCCGCCGCCATCGAAGATGCGGCCAACCTTCTTGCCATCGATCTCGTTCCTATCGAGGGAAAACCCGTCGATGCGCTGGTTGCCCGATATCCCTATTACAGCAAAGGAGTAATTCCCTCCTGCTACAGAGGCGTCGCACATGTCACGCCCAGCCTCGGCGTCAAAGCGCTTCTTGTCACTACGGACAAAACTCCCGAAAAAGTTGTCTACGCTCTGACAAAAATCCTGTTGAAAAATTTCGATCGTTTCAAAAAACTCCACCCCGCCTACCACTCGTTGAAGAAAAAAACACTGCTGCAGGGGTTGCCCATCCCCCAACATCCCGGTGCAATCCGAGCTTTCAAAGAAGCCGGGCTTCTTCCTTGAGAGTTCGTACTTTCATGCTATGATTAGCATAATGCACTTCAAATCGACGAGAGAGGCGGGTTCGAGTCAGCTCCGTCAGGAAAGAGAGTAAATATCATGCGTTGGATTATCGACAAATCTTTTGACTTCTGTTACGGCCATCGCGTTTGGTCTCAAAGCCTTGACAAAGAATACAGTCTCGATGAGTGTCTGATGTGCCGTCACCTCCACGGTCATCAGGGGCGGATCAAAATTTTTCTCTCCTCTACGGAACTCATTGATGGGATGGTCACCGACTTCAAGCACCTTAACTGGTTCAAAGTCTGGCTGGATGCGACCCTCGACCACAAATTTATCCTCGATCGCAGCGATCCCCTCTTCGGAGACTTGATGAGTCACTATGTCGATGACTCGGGGAAGATGGATGAAGCTCGTTTCTTTTTCCATGAAGAGGGGTACTGGACTCCCCGCCTTGAACCGCTTCGAAATCTCTCCGATGCATTGATCGAGAAATATGAGGGAATGGTTGTCGTCGATTTTGTTCCAACCAGCGAAAGGCTCACCGCTTGGCTCCTTCAGGTCGTCCGCGATCGGATGCAGGGATTGGGAGTCCATGTCGAAGCGATGGAGTTCTGGGAAACTCCTAAATCCCACTGCCGTGTTGAAAGTGACTGAGTGTTGAGTAGGAGTTATGCTACAATCCCCCTGAAAATCCCATCGACAAAGGACAGATAACATGGATATCAACAAAATCGGACACGGAGAGAATCCCGACGCCGTCAAAGCGATCATCGAAGTTCCCTACGGTTCTAGCGTCAAGTATGAGCTGGATAAGGAGAGCGGTGCCATCGAGGTAGATCGTGTTATGTATTCGGCGGTTTTCTATCCTGCCAACTACGGCTTTGTCGCCAATACCCTCAGTGATGACGGGGATCCGGCGGACATCCTTGTCCTCGGCGAATACCCCCTCTACCCCGGTTGCTACATCAAAAGTCGCCTCATCGGTGTCCTGATGATGGAGGATGAAAGCGGCATCGACGAGAAACTCATCGCAGTCCCCGCCGATAAGATCGACCCCAACTATAAAGATATCCGTGAGATCGACGATCTCCCTGAACACACTTTGGCCAAGATCAAAAACTTTTTCGAGACCTACAAGATGCTCGAACCCAACAAGTGGGTCAAAGTTACCGGATATAAGGGCAAAAAAGAGGCCGAAGCGATCCTCGCCAGAGCGATCGAAAACTACAAGGGCTAATTGCCTTCTTTTTCCAGGCAGTTTTTCTACTTTTTTTTCTGCCTGTGGGAAATCATGCTTTCTGATAAAAACCAAAGGTAAATTTTTTCGTGACCATCAGAGAAGCCAACCAAGAAGACTTTGAAGAAATTTGGCCGATTTTCCATGAAATAGTCAGAGCCGGAGAGACCTACGCCTATCCCAGAGATACAGACAAAAATGAGGCCCGAAAGATCTGGATGGAGAGTCCGAGAAAGACCTTTGTTCTGACAGAGAACGGAACCGTCCTGGGAACCTACTACATCAAGACCAACCACCCCGGTCAGGGATCGCATGTCTGCAACTGCGGTTATATGGTCGCTTCCGCCGCCAGAGGCAGAGGCCTGGCCGCCGCCATGTGCCTGCACTCCCAGCAAATCGCCAAAGAACTCGGCTACAAAGCCATGCAGTTCAACTTCGTCGCCTCCACCAACAAAGCCGCCGTTCACCTCTGGCAAAAGCTCGGCTTCGAGATCGTGGGGCGTCTGCCCGGAGCTTTCAATCATCCTACCAAAGGGTATGTGGATGCTCTGGTGATGTATAAGTGGCTCTGAAACCCAAACTCATTCCCGCCGTCCAGAGTATCGATTCTCGTTCCCACCGTTCTTGGTGGGAACGAAAGAGGAAACCTTACTTCAAACCTTCCAACCGCTCCGCCAAGAAAATCTTCATCACCGCCTGCCGGGCAATT
>JALWNT010000113.1 GCA_027080995.1 Campylobacteraceae bacterium
ATCTTTCGACAGAGAGGGAGAGGGTTGGAGTGATTCGTCTTTCGTTGTTCGTTTTTAGGTTTTAGGTTTTAGGTTTTGGGTTCCGAAAGAAGTTGTTTGGCGGATTTCAAACAATGAAACAAATAACGAAAGACGAATAAGGAACAACTAAAGACGAACGACGAACGAGGAATTCGTCGATGGATACCGTGATCAGAGAGAAGGGGGTGTGCCGAAGGTCTCTTTCGTTTCGGAGGGAGCGGGAGCGAAGAGGAGTTGTTTTTGCGTGGCGGTTTTGGGAAGCTTTTTGTCCCGTGGAAGGACCCGACCGATGACCCAACGGAAATGACGGACATGCTGTCCGTCCATACTCAAATGCAGATGGCGGAGTCTCTTGTAGGGGTAGACTCTTTTGTGATCGAGGTCGACCAATTTGAGTTGACGAAGAAGCCTTTTGCGTTTGGACGGTGTCTCGATGAGTCCGTCAGAGGTTTTGTAAGCATTGAAGGGGCCTTCTATCTTTAACTTGAGATCGGCATCGGAGAGATCGACTCCCTTGGGATTGCGTACTTCAAAGGTCCAGACATTGTTGTCGTGACGTAGACGCTTGTGCCGGCGCAGATATTTGGTGAGTTTCAACCCGCGGTAGTCGGAGAAATAAGTACGGCCGTCCTTGGCCCAACGAGGAGTGAAAAGCACCTGCACAACCCCGCTTCCCATCGAAGGGATGTCGTGTTTATCCTCTTTGAAGCGGGAGTCGCGAAGCTTCCCAAACACTCCGGCAGTGGCATGAGTGTAGGAGCTTCCGTCAGGCAGCGTGGCGGTTGCGACGGTACGCATGTACCAGCCGATGTACCGTTTTTTCGGTTTTTTGATATGCCGGGAGCTCTCCAGGGCGGAGTTGTTGTCCATCTCTCCGGCGAAGAGTTGCATCCCCGCCAGCGAGCATCCTAGGATCAATCCGAGTGTCAGAGTCAATCGTTTCATTCTCATCGTTTGTCCTTAAAGTTTGTTGCTCATGTTTAGCGGAAAAGCAAAAGCGTTGGATGCTTGATCATCCGTCGATCCGGGAAGCTTGATAAAAAAGCCCTCCATGGGACGGATCGATCCTTGATCGAAGCCCGGAGTAGCGGGATCGATGGCGATGTAGCCGTCGACGGGGCCGGTTTCACTGCTGTCGTGGGTGTAGACGATGCTGTTGATGTAGGCATCGTTATGGGTGTCTCCCATGGGATAGTAACTTCCCGAGCTCAATCCGTGAGAGAAGTAGAGGTCTCTAAGGTTGAAGGCATAGGGGAAGACATTGCCCGCCATGTACTTTTTGTCGTTGCCGTCGACGTTGACGTAATTGCTTGGCAGAGAACTTTGATGAACTTCGGTGAAATCGGGATCGTTGATGCCGATCGTCGAATCGTTGGCATCTTTGGTCGAGGTGGGATTGATGCCGCTGAGACTTTCATCGATGGTGACGCTCTTTTGCTGCGCCTGGTCGTCGTCGACGATGATCCAGTAGCTTTTGCCCACTTCGAGGGAATCCGTGGCACTCAGCTTGGTTTTGTCGGTGTTGGGATGGCTGCTGTTGGTTTCGTAGTTGTCGCTTCCGCTCTGCTTGTACATGACCCAGTGACCACCCTCGCTCGGTTCACCGTAAGTTCCCAGAGAGTTGCTAAAGAGATCCTGGATAGTATTGCTCCCGGTATCGCAGGGTACACTGATCATTCTCCAATTGTAAGCCGTAAGGGTGATCAACGCTTTGCCGCAGAGGAATTCACGATAAGCCACTTCACTGGTATCTCCCGTTTCGTTGACCAGATCGGTAGTGGGATCGTCCACGTTTCCGTTGACATCAGTGTAGCCGTCGCTTCCTGCCCAATCGACAAGACCGTTACTCTGTATCGTGCCGGTGGCGGTTTTCCCGTCGGTGCTGCATTCGCGATTGACTTTGGTGGGATCTTGTCCCTCTTCACAGTCCCCGTATCCGTCGTTATCGGTGTCGGTATCGACGAAATCTGCATAATTGTCTCCGTCTTTATCGGGAGGGATCAGCCCTATACTACCGGAAACGCCGCTGGTATTCTGATCGTAAGCGTCATCCAGTCCGTCTCCGTCGGCATCGGTGCCGCTGGGAGCCGTGTAATTGCCGGTGCTTTGAGCTTCCACATTATCGGGAATCCCGTCGTTGTCACTGTCGAGATCC
>JALWNT010000114.1 GCA_027080995.1 Campylobacteraceae bacterium
CCTTTGTCGGTGAGGGAGTATTCCACTTTGGGCGGGACGACGGGATAGACTTCCCGGTGAAGGATCCCTTCGGCTTCGAGGAAACGCAGGGTCTGGGTGAGCATCTTCTGGGTTACGCCGGGCAGGAGGCGGCGCAGCTGGGAAAAGCGAAGCGTCCCCTCCCGTCCCAGATAAAAGACCACCAGCCCTTTCCATTTGCCGCTGACGATCTCCAGAGCGTATTCGAAGGGGCATTCATAGTTGCATCGGCTCTTCAATAGTATCCTTTTAGTATGTATATTTCATTTTTGTCAGTTCTTGACATAAGTATACCAGATTGTTACGATCCGTTTTGTGATTGCAATCCGATCATTGCAAAGAGCTGCGGATTCCATCATCCTGAACTTGATTCAAGATCCAGGCCATCATAGGCGTTGCAGCACCTGGATTCCTAATAGAGTTCGGAATGACGGTTATGTTTTATGATTTCAAAGGAGCTACCGATGCAACAACACGACGCACTGATCGTCATCGATCTGCAAAAGGACTACTACTCCGGAGGGGCGATGGAGTTGAGGGGGATCGAAACGGCTCACCACAAGGCGTTGGGGCTGATTCGCCTGGCCGCCGATGCCGGCAAGCCGATCTTTTTCATCCGACATATCGCCCCCCAGGGGGCACCCTTTTTCGCTGAGGGAAGTAAAGGGAGTGAATTGCATCCCGAGCTGCCTCTGGAGGTGGGAGAAGTGATCGTCAAATGCCACCCCAATAGCTTCCGCGATACGCCGCTGCAGAAACGTCTGGAAGCTTTGGGGGCACGGCGTCTGGCCGTCTGCGGGGCCATGAGCCATATGTGCATCGACACCACCGTGCGGGCGGGGTACGATCTGGGCTACGCCATCACCCTGGCCCATGACGCCTGCGCGACGAAAGATCTGGAGTTTGGCGGAAAGTGCCTCCCGGCCGGGGAGGTGCATGCGGCCTTTATGGCGGCGCTGGATGGGAAGTTCGCCACGGTGTGTGATGCGGGATCACTCGATGCGTCTGAGGTATAAAAGAGCCAGTGCAAAGGAGCGGGAGCAGATCCGGACCTGGCGATACGAAGGTGCCTATGCCCCCTTCAATTACGCTCTGGAAGCCGGGGGATGGCTGGATGCCTTTCCAAAGGATCGGATCTATAGCGTCGAGGAGGAGTCTCGAATCGTCGGGGTCTTTTTTCTCATCGAGCGGAACGATAGGAGGTGGGAGTATCGGATTCTGGTCCATCCGGAAGAGTTGGGCCAGGGGTTTGGAAAACGGATCACACTCTTGGCTTTGCGCGAAGCCCGGTGCTTGGGTATCGACGAGTTGATGCTCCTGGTTCGCCGGGATCACGACGTGGCCTACCGGCTCTATCGAAGCGTGGGCTTCGTCGAGACTGGGATGGTGCGGGAGTGGGTTGCGGGAGAGCTGATAATGATGCGTCAGATGGTGAAGCCTTTGGCGTAGAAGAAATTGAGTGTTCTGAAAAACCTCCGTCATTCCGGACTTGACCCGGAATCCAGGGGTTTGAATGACCATTGTACCGTGGATCCTGAATCAAGTTCAGGATGACACAAACGTAACCATTAGGTTTTTGAGCTCAATCAGCGATACTCCCCTGGGGGCAGGGAATAGGCTTTTTTGAAGGCTTTGACGAAATGGCTCTGGTCGTAAAAGCCCGTTTCTGCGGCGACCTGGGCGACGGAATACTCGCCTTCAAGGAGCAGCGCTTTGGCCCGGTGGAGGCGTCGGTCGATGAGGTAGGCTCGCAGACTCAGGCCGAAGCGCTGTTTGAAGCGTCGATTGAGGACGTCGGGATGATAGCCGAAGTGCCGGGAGAGCTCCTCGAGGCTCGGGGGATCATCGAGTCGTTCATCGAGGAAACGGGCGACGGAGTCGGTGAGCGGATCCGTCGATTTGCCATCGTGCCTTATGACAGGGACGCGGTCGAAAAGGTCGTCCAAAAGTCCTCCAAGAAGTGTTTCGATTCTCTTTGGGGGTTCGTTTTCGAGGATGAGCCGGCAGAGGAGGAGCGTATGCTCGTAAAAGTCCCGAGCCTCCAGAACGGGCATCTTCCAAAACGCGTTGAAATCCTTTGCATCCGGTTCCTGCTCTCTCCATCGTTGCAGGCAATAGGCGGGATCGAGATGGAGATTGTAATATCCGAGGGGACGAG
>JALWNT010000115.1 GCA_027080995.1 Campylobacteraceae bacterium
GATCGGGGAAGATAGAGGACGTTTTCGATCATTTTGGTCAAGAGTTCTCCCGCGCGTCCGACAAAAGGGCGACCCGTGCTGTCTTCTGTAGCGCCGGGGCCCTCGCCCACGAACATCAGCTCGGCATGCGGATCCCCCTCGCCAAAGACCACTTTGTTTCGGCTCTTGCTCAAATCGCATAGATGGCACTGTTCCACTAGAGCCCGCAGTGCATCGAGGTCGTCAGGCAGTTGGGCGGGTTCGTCTTCGAGGTCCGAGGGTTTGATGTCTGTGTAGCGTACTCCCATCTGTTTCAGGATATAGAGCTGTTTGAGCTGTAGGGCATTGTGAAGATTTTTCATGGAGTCATTTTATCGAATGGCATCAGATAATTTGGATAGGATCCTTCGTATGAAAAAACTCAAAGAACTCTATGAAGGCGATCGTCCCCGCGAAAAGCTTCTCTCCCGCGGTGCGGAGGCGCTCAAAGATCATGAATTGATGGCGGTGCTCCTGGGACGGGGAGTACGGGGCAAAGATATCCTTCGACTCTCGAAAGAACTGGTGGAGTTGCTACGCGAAGGGGTCGATGATCTCGAGATCGAAAAACTCTCATCGATCCACGGAATAGGAGAGGCCAAAGCTGCTCAGATACTCGCGGCACTTGAGCTCAGCAGACGTTTCCTGATCCGCGAAAAAGCCGTGATCCGAAGTGCGGAAGATGTCTGGAAGGAACTCAAAGAGTATCACGGCCGCAAACAGGAGTATTTCCTGGCCCTGACCCTCGACGGTGCTTCTCATCTAATCGAGAAGCGGGTGATTAGCGTGGGAACTCTAAACCAATCTCTGGTTCACCCCCGGGAAGTTTTCGCCGATGCCATCGCCGATCGGGCTGCCGGTATCGTCATCGCCCACAACCACCCTAGCGGTCAGTGCTTTCCTAGCGCTCAGGACCGCCGCGTCACCGAACGCCTCCGCGAAGCCTCCCAAATTCTCGGCATCGAACTCCTGGATCATGTGATCCTCACTCGAGACGGCTGGTACAGTTTCTCGGAAGAGGGGGAAATGTGAGATACGGGACAGAGTTTGAGTCTTTATGGTGTTCTGAAAAGGGGCAGCCTGAGAGCATCGTTTTACTATTTGTATGAATAGCGTACCGGCAAACGTTTGATAGAGTCCCAATGATAGCAAAGGCGGGTTGAAATCGATGAAAGACAATCTCAACCGTTCGGTTACAATGGTGGATGCGAATATTTCAAAAGAGGGGGAAAGAATGCTGCTGGTGCATGGAGTGATCCATCTCGATCTGCCGGAGGTCCATTCGCTCAAAGGGCGTCGGGCGGTCCTCAACAGCCTCAAAGAGCGGCTAAAAAAGAAAAATCTCACCCTTCTTGATCTCAGCGGGGAGTATGTTCGCGAAGCCGATTTGGCCTTTGCCTGTCTCGTGCACGATGCTCGGGAGGCGGCCCGCTGCCGTGAAAATATCGAACGCCTGCTTGAACGCCGTTTTCCCGAACTCGAATGGACGCTGGAATATGAGGAGCTTTAGGTTTGGGCTTTACGTTTGCGTGCTATGATTGTATTTATCATTACTCAAGGAGTAGCGAATGAGTCACAAACATAAAGCGAAAATCGAAAAACTCTTCGAACATCCGCTCTCGACGAACATCGACGTCAAGAAGCTCTTCGCAGCGTTGGAACACTACGGTATCGCCGTTGAACACACCAAGAAAAACCGAGCCCGGCTGGTCCATTCGGACGAAGAGGAACTCTTCATCGCCCTGCCGCACGGGGACCATCTGGGCAAGGACGAAATCGTCCGCTTGCGCCACTGGCTCGAAGCGATCGGCCTGACACCCGACACCCTCGATTGAAGGTGAATTTCACGGCAAAATTTGGCTTGAGACGGCCTCTCTCCGGTGAGAAAATTTCTTTCGTCCGGTGGTGCCGCCGATACTCCCCGACACTGTAAGCATCAGGAAAAATCTATGCAAAACAATCGAATCCAATCTCTCTATATCAGTTCCCGGGAGGCGGGGGCCGGCAGTATGGTCCTGGCCCTGGGGCTGATGGAGATTCTTCGCCGTCACTACGGGCGGATCGCTCTTTTTAGGCCTCTGACCTTCCAGCACAAGATCGATAGCGACATCGCCACGCTGCTGGAGCGTTACGGGCTCAACCAGGCGC
>JALWNT010000116.1 GCA_027080995.1 Campylobacteraceae bacterium
TTTGATCGACATTATAGGATAAGGGATGAGTGCTGAGCTTAGGCGTCTGATACAGAAGCATCCAATCGATGCGATCTTCCAGTGCCCGCAGCATCCCCTCCCCTCCTTCGACCAGGAGGAAAGAGGGACGTTCCAGCAGCGGCTGCAGATCGTCGCGAATCTCGACCCGTCTATGCGGAACCGAAAAGAGCGGAATCGTCCGATCGAAATCGTCGTCTCGGGAATAGAGGGTCAGATCCGGTGCGGGGTCTCCGGTGAAACGGCAGTCGAGCCTCGGACGATCGGCCCGCACGGTGCCGCCTCCGACGATCATCTCGTCGGCAACCGCCCGCAGACGGTGCACATGCTCCAGAGACTCCGGCCCGCTCAGGTACCCTCCTCCGATGCGCCCGTTGGCGGTCTGTGCCAGCTTGAAAAGCACGAAAGCCCGCCGCTGCCAGATCACGAAAGGCTCCAGCAGCGCCTCCGCCTCCTCCCGACAACATCCGAGATCCACCCCGATCCCGGCCGTGACCAGCAGATCGGCTCCTCCCCCATGCTCCGCGATCGGATCGGCACAAGCGATCACCACCCGATGCAGAGGGAAACGGGAGAGG
The DNA here is from genome assembly GCA_027080995.1 of Campylobacteraceae bacterium. Lineage (GTDB taxonomy): Bacteria > Campylobacterota > Campylobacteria > Campylobacterales > Sulfurovaceae > Nitratifractor. The sequence continues at coordinate 597 of JALWNT010000116.1, forward strand.
ATCCGCGCACAAGAGGGGGTTCGGCCCCGATGGGAGCACGGCTCCAGCGTCACGTAGAGCGTCACCCCCCGGAAACACTCCGGATCGATCGTCTCCAAAAAGTCGTGAACCGCCCAGGCGTCGGCGGGATCCACCGCCGTTTCGCGCCCCTCCAAAGCTTCATAGGCCCTCAGCATCGCCCGCAGCTCGGCGTGCGACTCTCCGGCCTTTTGATGCGCCTCCACCGCCAGAAGTCTCCCCGCTTTCACGACGGCGCAGCCCACCGCAGGATTGGGATAGGTCAGCCCCTGATAGCGCCACGCCTCCCGAAGGGCCGACTCCATAAAAAAGCGATCGTCGATGCGCATTTACTTACCCTTTCATCATCGTTTTCAGTCGCCGGGCATCCCGCACGGCGTTGCCCTCGCTGTCGTTGTTGAAATAGACGAAAGCGTTGCGATGATGCTCCATCTGCCTTCGCAGTCGCTGCGCCCATGTCTGCAGAGTTTCGTCGTCGTAACTTCCTCCGTAATGACCGTCAGGGCCGTGAAGACGGAGATAGACAAAATCGGCCGTCACGATCTCCGGCGACTCTCGGCGGGCATAATCGTGCCAAACCCAAGCCACTCCGTGATGCCGAAGAGTCGCATAGACGCTTTCCGCTTCCCAACTTCCGTGACGAAATTCGATAGCAAAGCGCCAACCTCCACCGTGGGGAAGTTGTGCGAGGAAATCTGCCAGTAGCGTCTCGTCACGATGCAAAGAGGGCGGCAACTGAAAAAGCACGGAGGCGATTTTGTGTTTGATCGGCTTGAGAAGATGGAGAAAACGAAGAAGTTCATCATGCACATCCTGAAGTTTTTTGTAGTGGGTGATACTTCGAGGGGCCTTGAAACTGAAAAGAAAATCTTCGGGAGACTTCTCGTCCCAATGCTCAAGCGTTTTCGCTTTGGGAAGATGGTAGAAGGTGCTGTTCATCTCCACCGTATCGAATTCACGGCAGAAATAGTCGAACCAGTGGCTTTTGGCCAGGGCCTCGGGATAGAGAATCCCTCGCCAATGCTCGTAGTAGAATCCGGAGGTACCGATCCGGGCTTCAGCGGGCATAGATCCCCATCAGGTCCGCTTCGGCAAGCACATGGCCTTCCATTCTGCGCAAAAGCTGAGCACGACTCAGACCCGCCTCGCCGGCCGGCTGCCCGATGTCCAGAGCGAAAAGTCGCAAAAAATAGCGATGGGGCCGGTCGGGGGGACAGGGACCTCCGTAGCCGATCTTTCCGAAGTCGTTGACTCCCTGCCGGATTCCGAGATCCAACTCGGGTACGGGAGGAACCCCCTCCGGCAGACCGCCCAGATCGGCCGGCATATCGTAAATGACCCAGTGGACGAAAAGCCCTCCCGGAGCGTCGGGATCCTCCATGATCAAAGCCAGGGATTTCGTCCCCTGCGGAACATTGCGGAAGGCCAGAGGGATCGAGAGATCCTCTCCCCGACAACCGTATTTGGTCGGGATCTCCCCGCCGTTGACAAAGGCGGGACTTGTCAATGTCATCATGGGACCTCCTTGCAGAGAAAAGAGTGA
>JALWNT010000117.1 GCA_027080995.1 Campylobacteraceae bacterium
TTTTCGAGGGTGTGGTATTCGTTGATCAGCTTGGAGGCGGTTTTGGGGCCGATGCCCGGGACACCCGGCACGTTGTCGCTGCTGTCGCCAATCAAGGCTTGAAAATCGACGAAGTACCGGGGAGAGACTCCAAACTTCTTCCGGCACCCCTCTTCGTCCACGACATTTTTTTTGACCCAGTCGTAGAGATAGACCCGGTCGTCGTCGAGAAGCTGATAGAGATCCTTGTCGGAGCTGACGATCTTGGCGACGATCCCCTGCTCTTTGCCGCAGCGGGTGAGTGTGGCGATGACGTCGTCGGCTTCGAATCGCTCCTTGCTGAGGTTGGCGAAGCCCATCTTCTCCACCCAGCGGATCGCCACGGGCAGCTGACGGATCAAATCCTCGGGCGGGGCGGGACGGTTGGCCTTGTACTCGGGGTAGAGCTCTTTGCGGAAAGTCGGCCCCTCGCTGTCGAGGGCGAAGACGATGTAGTCGGTGGCGTGCTCTTTTTGGAGCTGATGGATGAAGTTGACGAAGCCGGTGAGCAGCCCCGTGGGAAAACCCTCGGAGTTTTTCAGGGGCGGGAGGGCGAAATAGGAGCGGAAAAAGAAGGCGAACGTGTCGATGACGGTGATGGTTTTCATAACGATGGATACTCCGAATCGGATGGTCTCAGATGAAGTGGATTGTAGCGTAAAGCCCCGGATTGTATAATGGCGCTTAAAAAAGGATCGATATGAGTCTGGAAAATCAACTCCGCGAACGTGCCGAGAACCGCTGCGAGCTCTGCGGCGCTACCGAAAATCTGAAAGTGAGGGAGGTGCCTCCCTCCGACGGTACGGCCGATCGGGCGATCCTGGTCTGTGAAACCTGCGACAGCCTTATCGACAATCCCGAAGCCAATCCCAACCATTGGCATTGCCTGAACGAAAGCATGTGGAGCCCCGTCCCCGCGGTCCAAGTAAGCGCCTGGCGCATCCTCAAACAGATCGCCGCCGAGGGATGGCCCCAGGATCTGCTGGATATGCTCTATCTCGAGCCCGAAGTCCAGGCATGGGCCGAAGAGGGGCTGCAGGAAGCGAACGAAGAGGCACCGGTGGTACGCGATGCCAACGGCAATCCCCTTGCCGACGGCGACAGCGTCGTGATCCTCAAAGATCTCCCCGTCAAAGGCGCCGGCTTCACCGCCAAGCAGGGGACCAAAGTAAGCAACATCCGTCTCGTCCCCGACGACCCCACCCATATCCAGGGCAAGGTCAACGGCGTAAGCATCTTCCTCAAAACCGAATTTTTGAAGAAAGCGTAACGCCGTCGCAGGCGCACAAAATGCTCAATGCCTCAATGCCGATCCGCAAAGCGGATCTCATTGCTGCCTTCGCCGTAGGCGACACGACTATCGGCTATCGACTGGCGACTGGCGACTTCTTCCCCAAGGCCTTGTCTTGAAGCGCATCGCATTGGTCCGCCTGACCGCTCTGGGCGATGTGATCCACACCGCCGCCTCTCTTCAATTCATCAAAGCCGCGCTGCCCGATGTCCATATCAGCTGGTTCGTCGAAGAGAAATTCGCCGGGATTCTGGAGCACAATCCCCAGATCGACCGGATCGTCCCTTTGGATCTACATAGCCTCAAAAAGGAGCGTTCCCTCTCCAAGATCATTTCTCTGCGCCGTCGGATCGAAGCGGCCGATCCCTTCGATCTCGTCATCGACGTACAGGGGCTCATCAAATCGGCCATCGTCGCCCGCTTCGCCGGGAAGCGGGTCGCCGGACTCGACCGGCACTCGGCCCGGGAAGGAATCGCCTCGATCCTCTACAGCCGCCGCTATCCGGTCGACTGCGCCGACATCGCACCGATGCGCTTCGCCCGACTCATCGCCCAAGCTCTGGAGATCGACATCGATCGGGAGATGATGGAGCGTAAAGCGCCCTATCTCTTCTACGATCCCGAGCGTGATCGGGCAAAAATCGAAGCTTTTTTCGACTCCCGGCGTCCCAACGTCCTCCTCGTTACCGCCGCCAGCCTCGCTTCAAAAACCTACCCGGCTGCACGATGGATCGACGTTGTGCGCGGACTGGAAGAGTGCAATGTTCTGCTCGTCGCCGGCAGCGCCGACGAACGACGCACGGCGAAACGTATCGCCGCCGAGAGTTCCGCGCGGCTCCTGCCGCCGATGGATCTGGATACGCTCAAATATAGTGTGGGCCGCTGCGATCTACTGCTCGGCGGCGACACCGGCCCCAGCCACATCGCCTGGGCCATGAACCGTCCTTCGATACTGCTCTTCGGTGCCACTCCTACGGCGATGATGATGCAGACTCCGATCAACCTCGCGCTCAGCTCCGGGGTCGAGGTCCACCCCTGCCGCTTCGACAAAAGCGACCGCAGCATCGCCTCCATCGCCCCCGAACGGATCATCCGAAGCGCCCGTTCTCTGCTCGAGAAGTGATCAACCGGAAGGGGAGATCCCCTCCGGACACTCCACCTGAACGATCCGCCCTCTCTCCCCGGCGTCGCCGTCCAGGCGTCGGGCCGTCAAACGTCCTCGCCAGAGACATCCGCTGTCGAGGCAGCAGACTTCGTCGTTTTCGAAATACCCCAGTGTCGACCAATGACCGAAGAGGATCTTCTCCTCGATCCGCTTGCGCACCGGACATTCAAACCAGGGCAGCAAGCCCTTCGCCCGGGTCTTTTTGCCGGGGGCGCCTTTTTGCGCAAAATCGAGGCGACCGTCGGGATGGCAGTAGCGCATGCGGATGAACCCGGCCAGCATATAGCGCTGATGCTGCAGATCGTCCCCCGAAGGATCGAAACGCTCTTCGTCACGGCCCATCATCGCCGCCAACCACTCTCTCGCCCGTTCACTTCGCAGTTTCGTCGTCAATATCCGATTGTAGTGCAGACTGGTGCCCAGGCCGAACTCCGGCGGAATCCCCGAATGGGCCATCACATACCCCAGGTCATGATCCAACTGAACGAACGGACGGCACCTCAGCCACTCCAACCACTGCGGGGCGTTGGGATCTTCGAGGATCGGATCGAGGGTAGGATTGGATTTTTTGATCCCCCACCAGGCCGCCAACAACGCGATGTCGTGATTGCCCAGCACCACCCGCAGGCTTTTGCGGATGCCGTAGAGGTACTCCAGCACTTCACGGGATTTCGGCCCCCGATTGACCAGATCCCCGGCCAGCCAGAGGGTATCGCGCTCGGGATCGAAATCGATCGTCTCCAGCAGCCGCATCAGCGGATCGTAGCAGCCCTGAATGTCCCCGATGGCCCAAATCATGAGCGAACTCCTACGGAGTTCGAAAATGAAGTGAGGAGTGAGGAGTGAGGAGTGAGGAACCGAAAGCTTTGCTTTCTAATGATGAATGGTGAACGGTGAATGGTGAATGATTTTGGGGCGTTACTTCGCAACGCATACTTTTGGGGGCGGGGCTTCAGTCCCTCAATGCAGGGCTGCAGCCCTGCCCCCAATGACCAACGGCCAATGGCCGATGACTGTACCGTAGGCGCACAGAATGCCCACTGCCCAATGCCGATCCGCAAAGCGAATCTCAATGCCTTTTCCCAACAGACCAACAGACCAATACACCAATAACCAATCACAGTTTCATCCCCAACTTTTCCGCATACTCCCGCACCTTCTCCTCGAAACTCATCGCCGCATACGCGGGAGATGGCGACGGCAGATAATCCCGCTCGATCGGCAAATCGCCGAAGTGTCGCTCGAAGAGCTCCTGGGCTTTGCGCCCCGTAAAAAGAACCTTGTGAATCGAAGGGTACTCCCGCAGCAGGGCCGGAATGTCGTTGACCGCAATCCCTCTGAGGGAACTGTCGAGGGAGTTTTCCCGCCGGCAGCCGGCTACCATATCCCAAAGTCCGAGTTTCGAGCGCTTGAGCAGCCAGATCTTCTGATCCCGGTTGTTGATAGGATAACCGGTGATCTGTGAGAGGATCGGCCAAAACTGGTTGCGTGGATGGGCGTAATAGAAAGCTTTGTCGAAAGAGTCGATGCTAGGAAAGGTCCCCAGGATCAGAATCTCCGTATCGGGAAAGACGATGGGATCAAAAGGATGGGATAAGCGTTCCGTCATAGGCAGTCACTTTCAACGTTTCGTCGTATTTTACCCTTTGCACCCTGCCCGCTTCTGTTATTTGCAGGCTTTGCGCATATTCTGCACCATCAGCAGCAAAATCGCGACGGCGAAAATCTTGAAATCGAGTTCGCTGCCTTTGTGGGTAGCCAAAAAGGCCCGGCTCTGCGTCATCTGCTCTCCCGCCATCTGCATCGTCACGATGTCGGGCAGATAGTACCAGTTGAACATCGCTCCGGTGAAGATCACGACAAACGCGGCGGCGATCGTCCATTTGTCCCGCTCTCCCATTTTGTATTTATACCCCTCGTAAAAGAAGACGAAAAGGATCGTCAATGTCACCGCGTAACTCAGCAGTACGAAGTTGCGCGTCATTATCAGTCCCTCCTGATAGTGGCTCAAAAGATCCGAGCCGAGCCACTGGGCACTGTGGAAAATCACCGGGGCCACCACCGCCCCGGCATAGAGGACGGCACCGAGCATCGCTCCCAGCCAAATCAGATAGGCCATCGTGGCGATTCGAAAGTATTTTTTCATATCAATCCTTTTTCCTAAAATAATTCAAAATCCAAAATCCATCATCCAAAATCGACAATAAATCCCCGATCCAGTCCCGCCAGATCCCGATAGAAGCGGTAGTTTTCAATCCCTTTTTGACGGAAATACTCTTCCATCGGCTTGCGCTGATCGTATCCCATTTCACAAACCACCGAAACGCCCAGCTCACCGGATAGATCGACGATCCGGCGTAGCAGTACCGTGCCGTCCCCGGGGGCAAAGAGTGCAGTAGAGGGTTCGTAGTCGGCCACGTTGGGCTCCAGCTCGCACCCCTCGGCCACATAGGGGGGATTGGAGACGATCATCTCCACCTGGGAAGGATCCACCCCCTCCAGCAGCGAAGTCTCTTTCAGAGTAATGCGATCCCCCACCTCGAAACGGCGTAGATTCTCCTCCGCCACGGCCAAGGCCTCTTGGCTGATGTCGGTAGCGACGATCTGCAGATCGGGGAAAAGCCGCGCCAGCGTCACCGAAACCGCTCCGCTGCCGACTCCGATCTCGGCGACTCGGCGATACCCCCTCTGCCCAATCAGCTTCGCCGCTACGTCGACCAAAATCTCCGTCTCGGGACGCGGAATCAGGGCGCCGGGGGCGATGAAGAACTCTTCTGCGTAAAAGCTCACCTCGCGGGTGATATACTCCACCGGCTCATAAGAACGCCGTCGCTCCACCAGGGCGAAAAACGCCTCCGGCCTTTCCAGCCTCTCTCGATCCCGCAGCAGCAGACGGCTGCGCTCACAACCCAAATGGTGCGCCAGCAAAATCTCCGCCTCCAGGCGCGGACGCTCGACGACCGGCTGCAATTTTTTTGTCGCAGCCTGCAAGGCTTCGTCAATTTTCATCATCGACACCGACTTCCGTGTGCACTTCTATTTATATACATCACCCCGACTCTTCGCTTTGATCACTTCGATTGTAACGGTTTCATCGTCGATAGAGAAAAGAATGCGGTACTTGGAAACACCCTCAAACGATAAAATCCCTCCAATCCCTGCATTTTCTTGATATCGTAATGTCGAAAATCAAGCTGAATGAATCGCTTCAATGTCTTCGCGCGTCGGAACCACATACTCTTTGCCATTCTTAACGACAATCGTATCTCCAAATTCATCGATATAGGAAAAACTCTTCTCTTTTTTGATTCCGAGTTTTCGGAGATACTCTTTGACATCTTCGAAGAGTTCGTTGTCTCTCCAAAAGCCTCCACCCCGGTTCATTCTGAATCACAACCATCAAGAAATCTCCTTTCCGCTTCTCTCACTTGTTTGATTATACGTCGCTCACTCGTCACTGTCAAACTTTTTGTCCCGATCCAGAAATTCGAAGATCCCCTCTTTGGGCAGCTCGGCATCCATATCGACACGCTCCGGATCGTACCCCAGGGCTTCGAGGCGTTCGAGAATCGGCGGATGGCTGTAGTAAAAGCGCGAATAGATCGGATCGGATTTCGGGAAGGTCTTGTTCTCTCCCACCAGTTTGAGCAGTGCGGAGATCAGAGATTGACGTCCTCCCGTCTGGGCCCCGTAACGGTCGGCTTCGTACTCGTTGTGCCGACTGAGCATACTCATCAAAGGCGTATAGACGAAAGCCAGCACCGGCAGCAGCAGGGCGATCGTCGCCAGGGTCACTCCGGCGGTGGGGACGACCCCCATCTCCAGGTAAAGCCGCTGGGGCAGGTGCCCGAAGAGGTAGAAAGCGACGAAGAGGAAGCCCCCCATCATCGCAATGTTTTTCCAGATATCTCCGTGCTTGTAGTGGCCCAGCTCGTGGCCCAACACCGCCAGCAACTCCTTGTCGTTCAATTTGTCCAGCAACGTATCGAAGAGCACGACCCGCTTCGTCTTGCCCAGGCCGCCGAAGTAGGCGTTGAGCCGACTGTCGCGCTTACTGGCGTCCATCACGAAGATCCCGTCGCTGCGCAGCCCCGCTTCGGCCATCATCTTTTCGATGGCTTCGCGCAGTTCTCCCTCGGGAAGCGGAGTGAATTTGTTGAAAATCGGAGCGATGATCGTAGGATAGATCACGTTGGCCAGCAGAGCCACGGCGAAAAGCAGGGCAAATCCCCAGATCCACCAATCGCGAAAGTCGGCGATCACCCAGGCAAGAGCGGCAAGAACGGGCCCTCCGATCACGACGAAGAGGGCGATCGATTTAAGCGTATCGATCAGGTACATCTTCGGCGTCATCTTGTTGAAGCCGAAAGATTGGTCGATCTTGAATTTGGCATAAATCTCGAAAGGGAGATTCACCAGCCAGTTGATCCCGAAAAAGGCGAAGAGGAAAAGTACGGCGTTGCCGACGCTCTCTTCGATGCCTACGATTCCCTGCAGCCAGCGAAATCCCGCCAGCACCCACCAGAGAAAGAGCAGGTATTCGACAAAATTCTGGACGATGGCGAGGCGCTCTTTGGCGATGGCGTAGTTGCCGGCGACGAAATAACGCCCCTGGGGCATCAGCACAGGCTTTCGCCGCTTTTCGACGTTGACGTATCCGATCTCCATCACCGAGAGGTAGATTTTGACGAGCGTATAGAGGGTATAGATTCCGACGATCCAGAGTAACATCGATGTCCTTTTTCTTTTTTCTTGCAACGAAGCGACAGTTTTATACTGGAGAGATTTTATCCGAATAATAGCAGCCGAAGCTAAATGAACAAAAGAAGTTTCATTCGGCGATGAAAAAGAGGCACTCACCCCCCGACAACTTCGCTAAAATTCTTTCGTGAGACGGCGCCGTAGGTGCCTTCAATACTCCAATAACGCAGAAAGTAAACAATGGCTTACATCGATCTCTACGACATTTACAAAAATTACGACGTCAAACAGATTTTCAGCGCAATGGAGTTTCATCTCGAACCCGGGGAGCGGGTGGCCATCGTCGGCCCCAACGGCTGCGGCAAATCGACGCTGCTCAAGATCGCCGCCGGACTCGAGGAACCCGACGAAGGCAAGCGGGTCATCGACCGTTCCGTGGAGTTCGGCGTCCTGGCCCAGCAACCCCGCTTTGAAGCGGGGCAAAACACACGGGAAGCCATCGAGGCCCAACTGACCGAACTCAAGGCCGCCCAGGAGCGCTACCAGGCCCTCAGCGAAGCGATCGCCGAACGCCCCGACGACAAAGCCCTGCTGCAGGAGCACGCCGAAATGGCCGCCTACCTGGACCACCACAATGCCTGGAACCTGGACGCCAAGATCGAACGGGTGCTCCAGGAGTTTCAGCTCAAAGCCTACGAGGATCGGCTGGTGGCCACCCTCAGCGGCGGAGAGCAGCGCCGGGTCGCTCTGGCGGGGCTGATCCTGCGCCGGCCCGATGTGCTGATGCTGGACGAGCCCACCAACCACCTGGATGTCTATATGGTGGAGTTTCTGGAGGAGGTGCTGCTCAAAGAGAAGTTCACCCTGCTCTTTATCTCCCACGACCGCTACTTCATCGACCGCATCGCCACCCGTATCGTCGAAGTGGAGAACCATAAACTAGTCAGCTACAAAGGGGGATATCAAAGCTATCTGGAGCAAAAAGAGCGGCGTCTGGCCGCCCTGCAAAAAGAGCACGAAAACCTGCTGCGCCTGCTGAAAAAAGAAGAAGAGTGGCTCAGCAGAGGCGTCCAGGCCCGCCAGACCCGCAACCAGGGGCGCAAGGCGCGGGTCTTCGAACTGCGGGAAAAGGCCAAGGAAAATCCTTCGCTCATTCGCAAACTCCGGGTGGAACTGGAACGGGAGAAGCGCAGCTGGAAAGGCGAAAAGGCGATGGCGAAGAAGAAAGTCCTCTTCGAGGTGGAGGATCTGAGTTACTCCATCGCCGGACGGGAATTGATCCGAAATTTCAGTACCCGGATCCTCCAGCGGGACAAACTCGCCATCGTCGGCCCCAACGGCAGCGGCAAATCGACGCTCCTTAAGCTCCTATTGGGTCGGCTGGAACCAGAAAGCGGACGCATCAAGCGGGGCGTCGATATCAGCGTCGGCTATTTCGATCAGCACCGGGAGATGCTCAAAGACGACGCCACCCTCATCGAAACCTTCTGCCCCGACGGCGGCGACCGGGTGCAGGTAATGGGGCGCAATATGCACGTCTTCGGCTACCTCAAAAGCTTCCTCTTTCCCAAGGAGTACCTCGACAAAAGGGTCGGCCAGCTCAGCGGCGGGGAGAAAAACCGTGTCGCTCTGGCCCTGCTTTTTACGAAGCACTACGACTGCCTGATCCTCGACGAACCCACCAACGACCTCGACATTCAGACCATCAACATCCTCGAAGAAAAACTCATCGCCTACCAGGGCTCCGTACTCTTCGTCAGCCACGACCGCTACTTCGTTGACAAGATCGCCCAGAAGCTCTTCATCCTCCGGGGCGACGGCACGGTGGAAGAGTCCCATCAAAGCTACACCGAATACCTCGAGATCGAGAAAGAGATCGGCCAATTGGAGAAGATGGAAAAAGAGATCGAAGAGGCTCCCAAAGTCGAAGCGATCCGCAAAGAGCGCAAACGGACCCTCAAACTCAGTTACAAAGAGCAGCGTGATCTCGATCTCCTCCCCGACAAGATCGAAGCGCTGGAGAAGAGGCTCGACGAACTCAACGCCTGCCTCGCCGATCCGGAGTGCTACAATCAAAAAGGGCTCAGCACCGTCAGCGAAGAGTTGGCCGCGGCGGAACTGGAGTACGAAGAGGCGAGCGACCGTTACCTGGAACTGCTGGAGAAGGTCGAAGCGATGGTAGCCGGAAGCTACCAATAAAGCGTCACACGTCTGC
>JALWNT010000118.1 GCA_027080995.1 Campylobacteraceae bacterium
TCGCCGCCTTCAACTCCTTTCATCTCCTCTCCCAGCCGCTTGTCGAGAAAATCAACGTCGCCGACACTTTCCTCTTGACGATGGCGATGACCGCGCTGGGAATGCAGACCCGTTTCGCCAAATTCAAGGGCCTGGGTCTGGCCCCCCTCTATACGGCGCTGGGGATGTTCCTCTGGCTCGTCTTCGGCGGTTTTGTTGTCGTCAAAGCCGTCACCGCCGTCTTATAAATCCTTTCGAGGCTTTCACTTTCTCCGACGGAAGCTCAAGGCTTCGAGGAGATGTCTTTTGCCGATCGACTCGGCCCCGTCGAGATCGGCAATCGTGCGGGCGACCTTTTTGATGCTGACGATGGAGCGGTGCGAAAGGGCGAAACGCCCCACCGCCTGCTCGAGCACACCGGCGGCTTCGTCGTCGAGACGGCAGTAGCGGTCGATCTCCGCTTCGCCGAGCTTGCCGTTGGGGGCGCTTTGGCCCCGCTCCTTCTGGCGGCGAAAAGCTTCGATCACTTTGACATGCATCGACGCCGAATCCTCCCCGCTGCGATCGCCGCTTTCGACCTCCTGCATCGTCACGAAGAGATCGATGCGATCGAGAAACGGATCGGAGAGGCGGTTGCGGTAACGGAGGATCTCCCGTTCGTTGCATCGGCATCGACGGCTTTTGGAGAGGAGATTGCCGCAGGGGCAAGGGTTCATCGCGGCGACAAACATAAAATCGGCTTCGTAACTTACCTTGCTATTGACCCGCGCGATATGGACCCGCCGATCCTGCATCGGCTCCCGCAACGCTTCGAGGACGTTCTTCTGGAAATGGGGGAGCTCGTCAAAAAAGAGGATCCCCCGGTGGGCCAGGGCCACTTCACCGATACGGGCACTGTGGCTCCCTCCTCCGAAGATCGACGCGGAGGTGGCGGTATGGTGCGGGCTGCGAAAAGGGCGCCGGGGGCGAAAATCGGGCACTTGCCCGTCGAGAAACTGATGCTTGGCCACCGCCAACATCTCCGCCTCGCTCATCGGAGGCAGAATGTAAGGGAGTCGCTTGGCGATCATACTCTTCCCGCAGCCGGGGCTTCCCTCCATCAGATAGTTGTGCATCCCCGCCGCGGCGATCAGCGCTCCCCGTTTGGCCAGTTCCTGCCCCTTGACCTCTCGGAAATCCTCCGGATACTCCCCAAGCCAATAGTAGCGCTCGTCACCGATCTGCATCGACTCGGCCCGATACTCGAAGCGCTCCGTACGCGTCGCGGCCTCCTCGTCTCCTCCAAGGCGGGCGATCGCCTCCTCCAGGGTCTCCACCGGGAGGAAATCGACACCGGGAATGTGCCGCAGATACTCCATCGCCTCCGAGGGCACCATCGCCCGGCGGATCAGCCCCTGCTCCTTGAGGGAGAGGATGAGCGGGAAGAGGAGCGAACTGCTTTTGACCCTCCCATCAAGCCCCAACTCTCCGAAAATATAGAGATCTTCGCGTCGGATCTCCCGCCGGTGGAGCGCGATAAGCAGGGCGATGGGCAAGTCGAAATGGGTCCCGCTCTTCTTCAGATCGCTGGGAGCCAGATTGATGGTGATTTTCAGAGGGGGAAAGGTAAAGTCGTTGGTCTGCAGGGCGGCTTTGACCCGTTCCCGGGCTTCCTGGATATCGCTGCTGGCCAGGCCCACGACGCTAAAACCGGGCAAGCCTTTGGTAAAGGTCGCTTCGACATCGATGCGACGGGCCTGTACGCCCTCGAGCGTAGCGCAAGCGAGGGTGTTGACGATCGGATTTTGCTGAGCGTTTTGGGAGGGGTCGTTTTCTCGGGAGCTGTTCTCTTCCATGGGCGTAGTATGCCATAAGCTTCAGGCACAGAATGACCGGGATGTCAGGATGACAGATTCAGAGATTTTTCTTCTGCCGTTTTTTCCACTCTTTTTCGAACTTTTTGCGTTTGAGGATCGAGAGCTTCTCGATAAAGAGCCGGCCGTCGAGGTGATCCATCTCGTGTTGCAGCGCGATAGCGAGGAAGTCGTCGTCTTCGAGAATGATCTTCTCTCCGTGGCGGTTCTGGTATTCGATTTTGATCTTTTTGAAGCGCTCCACCTCTTCGAAATAGCCGGGAACGGAGAGGCACCCCTCCTGGTAGCGGGTCTTGCCGTCGGCTTCGAGGATGACGGGGTTGATCACCTCCAGAGTGTTCTCCTTGGGCTGCTGTACCCGCGGATCTTCCGAATCGGTCTCGACAGGGACATTGATGATCAAGACCCGCAGCGGCACCGCGATCTGGATGGCCGCTAGTCCCACGCCGTTGCCTTCGACCATCGTATCGTACATATCGTCCAGCAGCGCATGAAGCTCCGCATCGAAACGCTCCACGGGCCGGGAGTGCTGTTTGAGCCGTTTGTCGGGATAGATGACGATGTCTCGTTTCACAGTTTCTCTCCCGTTGCGATCAAGTGAAGCTCTTGGTAAGGACCTTGTCGATCAGTCCGTATTCCGCCGCCTCCTGCGCCGACATGAAGAAGTCCCGCTCGGTATCCTTCTCGATCTTTTTGACGCTCTTGCCTGTCTTCTCGGCGAGGATTTTGTTAAGATAGGTCTTGAGGCGGAGAATCTCCTGCGCCTGGATGGCGATGTCGCTGGCCTGCCCCTGAGCACCTCCGAGGGGCTGATGGATCATAATCCGGGCACTCGGCAGGGCGTAGCGTTTGCCTTCGCTCCCGCACGCCAGCAAAAAGGCCCCCATGCTCGCGGCCTGTCCGATGCAGATGGTGACGATATCGGGCTTGATGTAGTTCATCGTATCGTAGATGGAAAACCCGCTGGTGATCACTCCGCCGGGGGAGTTGATGTAGAAGTAGATGTCTTTGTCGGGATCCTGGGCTTCGAGAAAAAGAAGTTGTGCGACGATGGTGGAAGCCACGGCGTCGTTGATTTCGCCGCTGAGCATGATGATGCGATCCTTCAGCAGTCGGGAGTAAATGTCGTAGCTGCGCTCTCCGCGTCCGGTCTGTTCGATAACGTAAGGGATATAACTCATACTTTTTGACCTTTTAGGATGGGATGAAATCAGGGGAGGAAAAAGCGGCGGGTACGGGCGCCGCCCTCCGCCTGCGGTTGTCGGGGAGAATACTATTTCTTGCCGGCGTTGTCAAGATCGAGAAGCTTGGCGAAGAGCTTGTCCTCGATCATCCCCATTTTGACGGCGGGGAAGAGATTGTTTTTCTGATAATACTTCAGCAGCGCTTCGGGATCCTGTCCGGAGATCAGCGCTTCGTAGTAGAGCGCCTGGCTCACTTCCTGATCGCTGACGTCCACACCCGCGGCCCGAGCGACGGCATCGACGATGAAGGTCGCTTTGACACTGCGCTCGGCATCTTCACGGACCGATTCGCGCAGCTCTTCGATCTTCTCGGCGTTGCCCTGGATCGCTTCGAGCTCCTCTTTGGAGAGGGACTGGGCTTTCTGGTTGGCGAGGTTGTCGATCTCCTGCTCGACGATGTTCTCGGGCAGATCGAACTCGTAGGCTTCGACCAGCACCTCGAGGAGCTTGGGCTTGAGCTCTTCGTTATAGAGTTTGCTCAGTTTCTCGGTCTGCAGCTGCTCTTTGATCTGCTCTTTGAGGGTCTCGAGAGTGGCGTCTTCTTTCTTGGTGACCGCCTTGGCCAATTCATCGTCGATCTTGGGCTCGGCTTTGACCTTGATATCTTTGAGGGTGATGTCGAATTCGACCTCTTTGCCCTTGAGATTCTCCGCTTGATAATCTTCGGGGAAAGTAACCTTGATCCGCTTGCTCTCCCCTTTTTTCATTCCGACCATCTGCTCTTCGAAGCCGGGGATGAATTGCCCCGAACCGATCTGCAGCTCGAAATCCTGAGCGCTGCCGCCTTCGAAAGCCTCTCCTTCGAGGTAGCCGGTAAAGTCGAAGACCGCGGTATCCCCCTCCTGCAGAGGACGATCCTCCTCCAGGCTCACGAGAGGTGCGGACTGCTCCGCCAGGGTTTTGAGGCGCTCTTCGATCTCTTCGTCGCTCACCTCGGGGACTTCGTACTCGGGAACGAGCTTCTCGTACCCCTCCACGTCGATCTTGGGACGCAGGCAGACAAGGACTTCCGCCTCGACCGCCTCTTCACCCTTTTCATATTTCTTGAAAGCGGGATCGCCGATGATGTCGGCTGCCTCGATCCCCAGCTCTTTGTAGGCTTGCTCGAGCGCTTCTCGGATCGCCTCGGCTTCGGCGTCCTGGGCCAGCTGCTCACCGTGCATCTTTTTGACGATGCTGGGGGGCACTTTGCCCTTGCGGAATCCCGCGACGTTCATCTGCTTACCGTACTGTTTGGCCAGTTTGTCGATCTTCTTCTCGATCGTTTCGTTGGGAATGGTGCTCTTGATCACCGCGTTGGCTTCGTTCTTCTTTTCGGTCGTAATCTCCACGATTGCTGTCCTTTTTACGTAATAAATGGCGACGATTTTACCAAAAAGTCGATGGAAGCTTCCTTGGGGTGTCTCTTTCGGCAAAAAACGTTATGATTGCGTCAACGAATCCATACGAGGAGATCCGATGCAAAAGAAACGTGAAGCGATCGAAGCGGCCGTCAGGACGATCCTGCTCAACCTGGGAGAGGACCCCGAGCGGGAGGGGTTGGTCAAAACGCCCCATCGGGTCGCCAAAGCCCTGGAGTTTCTCACCGAAGGCTACCACAAAGATCCGAAAGAGATCCTCGAAAAAGCCCTCTTTACCAGCAGCAACGATGAGATGGTTTTGGTAAGAGACATCGAGTTCTACTCCCTGTGCGAACATCATATGCTTCCCATCATCGGGCGGGCCCACGTCGCCTACATCCCCGACGGCAAGGTCGTCGGCCTCTCCAAGATCCCTCGGGTCGTCAATCTCTACGCCCGTCGCCTCCAGATCCAAGAGCAGATGACCGAACAGATCGCCGACGCCATCAGTGACGTCATCCACCCCAAGGGGGTCGCCGTGGTCCTCCAGGCCCGCCATATGTGTATGGAGATGCGCGGCGTCGAAAAGATTAACTCCACGACCGTCACCTCCGCCTTGCGCGGCCTTTTCAAAAGCGATCTGCGCACCCGCAACGAATTTTACAACCTCATCAACGCCAACACCCCTTCCAACTTCTAAGGCGCCCCCGCTATCGGAAAGCCCACTGCACCATCACGAAGAGATAGCCCAGAAAGATCAACGACGTCAAAAAAGTCAAAAACGCCACCTGGTCTGGCCGACAATCGTAGAGCGCGGCGAGATTGACGTTCATCACCGCCATCGGAACGATCAACTCCAGCAGCAGGACATTGAAAAGCAGCGGATCGAGCCCCGCAAGCGGCAAAAGCCCCCAAGCCAGTAGCGGAATGACGACAAATTTCGCCCCCACGACAAAAAAAGCCAACTCCCTCCGCAGACGATGCAGCTTCACCGTAGCAAGGTAGATGCCGAAGATCATCAACTGCAACACCATCGTGCTGTAGGCCCCCATCGTCAGGGGCAACTCCAACGGCCGAGGCAGCGACGCCCCCGAGAGATTGAAGGCGATCGCCCCCAGGCCGAACCAGATCGCCGGAAGCTTCAGGATATTGAGCAGGGATTCGCGCACCGAGAAGCTCCCCCGGGAGTAGAAATAAACCCCCACCGTATAAACCAGAAAAACGTTGGCGAGATTGATCATACTGGTGTAGAGTACCGACGCTTCTCCAAAGAGAGCGATCCCCAGGGGAATCCCCAGATTCCCGGTATTGCCGATGATGCTGGAGACGACGGCGATCGAGCGCTCTTTGGGATCGGCAAAGAAACGCCCGGCCAACGGGACCGCCAGGAGAAGAAAAAGCAGGATGAAGCCGACAAAGAGCAGCGGAGTCTCCACCGCCCCCCGGTCGATGGGCCGGCGGGTCAATCCCCAAAAGACAAGCATCGGCTGGAGAAAATAGATGGAGAGCAGTACCAGAGTCGATTCGTGAATCCTCTCGGCGAAGTACCTTTTGGCCAAAAATCCCAGCAATATGAAGAGGTAAATCCCCCCGATCGACAATGCTACATCCACCCCCACCCCTCCTGTGCTATAATCCGCCGAATTTTATCCAAAAGGAGCGCCGATGGCCGTCCCAGAAGACGTAGGATGCCGCAACGAAAGTTGCATCAAACACCCCGAATGCAACCGTGCGAAGATCGCCAAGGAGGGCAAAGCCCGAGAAGTCAAAAGCTTCGGCGGCACCCCCGAAAAGGGCTGCGGAAAGTTTCTTCCGATCAAGGATTGAGCGATTTTTCTCTTTCGCCCGGTCTTTAATTGACATCGAAGAATACTTCGATTATAATTGCAATCCTTTTTCGGGCGACCGGAGTGTAGCGCAGCCTGGTAGCGCACCTGCTTTGGGAGCAGGGGGTCGAAGGTTCGAATCCTTTCACTCCGACCAGGCTACGGAGACTCTTCTTATCGATGGTGGGTATAGCTCAGTTGGTTAGAGCGCCAGATTGTGGCTCTGGAGGTCGTGGGTTCGAGACCCATTACCCACCCCATTCACACTTTTTCCGGAAGACGCGCCAGTAGCTCAATTGGATAGAGCATCAGACTTCGGATCTGAGGGCTAGGGGTTCGACTCCTCTCTGGCGCACCACCCTTTTACCTTTCACCGATGCGCTCGTAGCTCAGCTGGATAGAGCACTCGCCTTCTAAGCGAGCGGTCTCAGGTTCGAATCCTGACGGGCGTACCACCCATACCTATATGCGGACGTGGTGGAATTGGTAGACACGCTGGATTTAGGATCCAGTGCTTCGGCGTGAGAGTTCGAGTCTCTCCGTCCGCACCACAGCCCCGTAAAATCGAATCTCCTGAAGCATACTTAAACTAAATATTCTCTTTAAGCTTTCCCTGGGTAGCACTTTGGGTAGCACTTTTTAGCAGGAAAACTGTCTCAATTTGTAGCAGGCTATAATAATCGTATGAGACTTCTAACTTTTTTCTTCGATCTCTTTGCCATCTTCATAGGAGGGGTAGTTTTCATAGCGGGAGCGGGAGCGCTCACTATCTGGATAACGCAGAGTGATACGGCGGGCGTTTGGGCTATTGGGATCGCCGCCGTAGTATGGCTCTATACCCTCTTCCGGTATATCGTCGCCTGGGTTGATGAGGTGTCGCCGGAGGAGGAAGCGGGGATAGCGTTGATCCTGCTGGCGTTTGTCGCGGGGGCCATTATCGGTAACGTTGATTGTGACGCGGAAAAGGAAACCTAATCCTCATCTTCAATGAGCGCGATAGTATCCTGAAGCAGCTCACTCCCAAAGGCGTGGCGGGCTGCTGCTTCTACGATCCGGTCATGATATTCATCGGGTAACGTTCTCAAAAGTTCCAAAGCGAAAGCGGCCAGTGTCGCGTTAGCTGTGTTACAGGTTATGATCTCCTGCTTGACCTCTTTCAGATCGACGCCTTCCGGGATTGTGAATTGATCGACACTAAAATCAGCAGGGATCAGGTTCCAGACGTCCGGAAGTATGCGGACCTCTCCCCGGCGGCGGGCGTTAGCTTCCCTTTGAGCGTCACGGCTGGGGTCTCTGGCGTTGATGATTGCCTCTTTGACCTCATCGTAGATAAACATTTTGCGCTTTTTGCCGGGAAGCTTATGGAAAGGTACCACTCCATCACGTACCAGCTGCGAAAAGTAGCTTTGGGTGAAATCCGCAACCTTTCCCATTTTGAGGCGTCCAAGCACTTCACGGGCGTTTAAATATTCAGACATAGTGTCTCCTTGAAATTCTGATACTTTGCCGCTACGCGGCACCTTGATAGCTCCGAAAGTTTTAGCAAGTTCCGAGATAGGAAACTACCTATTTTCCGCGGCTCGCAAGCCCCGCAGTCTGCTCTATCTCCAGAAGGACCCGCGGCCTTTCACTCAGCCAGCAGAATCCGACCATCCTCGATCTCGACGACCTCAGTCCTGTCACCATTGACCGCGACCTCCAGAATCTTCGCCGCCTTCCCTTCGATCGCTTTCGCCAATTCCATCAGGGCGATTATCTTTTCATCGACGAGCTCGCCCTCTGCTGCAAGGAAGAAGATGGCCCGCGCCAGCCCGTCGATGCCGTAGGTAGCGTTCTCCACCTGTTCAGACGCTCCGTTTCTGAGGAGTACGCCGAAAGTCTTTTCTCCTTTGCCGGGCTGCTTACTCATCACAACCTCCAAACGTTTCACAGAGAAAGTTCCATTCTTCATCGGTGATCGACGGAGAGAGCAGCACCTCATCCGACAAGTCCGGGAGAGATACGGGCTTGAAGCCGTTGACGTCTATCTCCCGATCTCCGTTTTCATACTCGATCAACTCATCCCCCATGAAGATTACATAGACGCCTTCATCGTCAGCCAGTCGAACTACCCCGAGCTCCCGGCTTCCAAGCTCCCGGGCCTCTTCATCGTTGAGGGCCGCACCTACTACGAGTTTCAAATCTTTGTTACTATTCATCTGTCAATCCTTTCCTGGGTTGATGAGGTCGGGGCCTGCTTCCACACATCCCCCGACCTTCTACTTTGGATCTTCGGCTTTGTATGCCTCGATCAACTCTTTCGCTTTCTCCAGTGTCACGCCCAACTCTGCCAATGTCTCTTCACAGTGATAACTCTGTTTGATCCGCTGATAGAGCTGAGGGCGTGTTTTCTTCCACCGGCTGAAAGTCACGGGGCCGATGCCGATCTCTTCGGCTATCTGTTTGTCGGTTTTTCCGATTCTTCACCTCCTGTTCTGGGTTTGGGATAATCTCCCTTCAGGTATCATAGCACCAGGGCGGCTATAATGTCAAGGTTAAATTATCTATTTGATAACCTATTCCCATTTTAATGGGATAGTATTATTATTTAGATAATTACTTTTCCCGTTTAAGGAAACGACTAAACCGCCATGATCCGCCCCCGAGTTATTCACATATCGCTATCAAATTGGGAGATTTTCCCAAAAATCTTATCAATTTAAGGAAAGTTATTCACACCCCCCCAAATAGCGTTATCTAATTGATAATGACCCCCCTCTAATTGATAGAGTGGTTAACATAATGTAGATTCTCTCGAAAAGAAAAATCGAAACCTTAAACGACGGCCATCACGCCCGCGCGGGGGCCGTCCGCAACTCTTCCGCCACGGCGTCCAGAGATCCGGGGTCCTCCAGCAGGCTGGCAATATCTTTCCCTGCCAGGGTTTTCACATACTCCAGGGCTTTGGAGCGCTTGACCTTCCGCCGGATGAGTTCCGCCGCCAGATGGGCCGACGGGTCGGGCTCCGGCGTTTCGCTCTCCTGCTGGCCAGAGGCAGCAGTCGCCGGCTCGATCAGCAGGGCGTTAAGGTCTTTGGGCGCCGACGCTTCAGGCTCCTGGACCGCTTCGGCCTCGATGATGACCGCCGACTTATTGAAGCGTTCATAGTCCGGGATACTCCCCTTCTCTACTACATCATCGATACTCAGGGCGACGGTAACGTCATGATCTCCCAGGGGTAGGCGCTTGATGTGGCGCTTGATGGCGGACTTGACCGCCATAGCCTCGTACCACTCCCACCAGACGCCCGACGGTTTGCGGGGGTCCTTCTGGGTCTGGCTCTTCATTCGGATCTTCTCGATCTCCGCTTTCGTCATAATCTGATAGAAGAGCTCCCCGTCTTTGGCCTTGACGATGGTCACCACCTTTTGAAGATTCTCGAAGGTCCAGGCGGGATCGGATTGCCGGGCGTCGAAGTCGGGCTTATAGTGCAGCCGCTCCTCCCATCCGTCCACCTCGAAGGAAAGCTCATCGGAGGAATAGACGGGGTAGGCTTTGATATGCCAGCCGATACGCTCCAGCATCGTGATAAAGCCCCGATAGCCTATCTGGAGTTGGCAGACGGTGGCGCCGTCCCTCCGTTTGAATGGAATGAGATAGGCCTGTCCCAAATTGGGATCGGGCAGGAGCCGAAGCATAGCGGCGGCGATACCCGCCTCGATGATGCTTTGAGGGGTGCAGGCCGCCAGGTTGGGATTGAGGCCCGCCGCCAGCAGCGTGGCGGTGAACTTTTTCGCACGGGCGGGGTCGCCCATCAGAGACTCGATCATCTTGACCCGCGGGACCAGCAGCCTCCGGAGTTCTTTTTCTTTGGCCGGTAGGTGTTTCGTCATAGTGTGCTCCTTTCGATTCTGAGCGTTTTTTTTTGTGGTTGGGGCTAAAGAGAATATGCCCAAAGCTCTCTTTCGCCGTTTTTGCCCCCATTGCGGGCCGCTGTACTAAGATGCTTCCGCTTCCTGCTGTCGCCAATACCACGCCGGGAGTGAAATCGGCTCCACCACGGCGGCGGCTCCCGTCGCGTTGAACTCCCGGAGGCGGCTGAGGTGGCGGCGGTAATCCTCCCGCCCCGCGGTGATGGCGTCGGGCTGGATCTCGAAGACTCTCACCAGGTGCGGCGTCGTCTTCTCCACCGCGACGACGACGAAGGTCTCAGCCGGGAATCCCGCCAGCCGGAGCGTATCGACGTACCAGGCGGCCTGACGGTGATAGCGGTAGTCGTAAATCGCCCGCTCAAACTCGTGGGGGTCCGTGCTCCGGGTCGTTTTGAGATCGATAACGGCACCTGCCTCCCGAAGGTAGTAATCCGGACGACATTTGCGAACGACGCCGAACTCATCATCGGGAACGAAAAAGCTGACTTCGGCCATTCCCTCCCGGAGAATGCCCCCGGCGATGGCCCGGACGTTTTCCGCCATCCGTTCCGCCGTTGCCCACTCATTGACGGGAACGACGGTCTTTCCCTTGCAGGACTCCAAAAAAGCCTCCCGGCCCTCTTTGTAGGCTTTGGAGTTCTTATTGGCGTCGCAGCCGGGGAAATCCTCTTTGATGAACTCTTCCCCCATCCGCTCCGGCTCCAGCACCATAGAGTGCAACAGCGTTCCGAAGTCGAAGGCTTTGCCCTCCAGCTTGAAGCGGTCGCGGTTGAGGTAGTGAAGCGGGCTCAGTTCCAGCAGGCGGAAATCGCTGGCGCTGATTCCCTCCGCCGCCCGGTAGGCTTCGTTACTCATCTGTCTCGGGTTTTTTTGCATAAATGCTCCTTGTATGTCTGTTTTCCGCCGGCCGGACGGGTCTGAAGGCGCCGTGACGCCCTCAAATCAACCCGGCTTTTATCAACCGCTCTCGGACCTCATCGACACCGTGGGCGACAAAAGCCACGCCGCCCGCCTCCTTGATCCTCTGGAGGTGATGAAGTTGGAGCGGCGTCGCCTCTTTCCCGGGCCGTTTGACCTCGATCCCTACGAATTTCCCACCGATACAGGCCAATATGTCCGGGGCTCCCGCACGGTTGGCAGCTATCAGTTTCACCGAGTAGGCTCCGACTTCCTCCAGGAATGCCAATATTCGCTTTTGGACTTTCTGCTCTATCATCTCTTCCTCCCTTCATCCACGCCCTTTTGAGCATTAAAAAACCTCCAAGCGTTATCTACCGTTAGAGGATCCCTTAGCTCCAATCCTCTCAAAACACTCTCCTTGTATCTGTCTATGTCTTCGATGTCCCGAATCTCTTCATAGGGTCTGAGTAGGGATCTCTTCACCCTCTCCCCCATAAGAAACTCTATGAACTCTTCAAAATGCTCTTTTGCATTGATGACGACTTTCTCAGCGGGGTCGCCGCCCTTCACGCGTGCGTGCGCGCGGTCGTCGTAGATTTGTTGTAGTTCTAATATTGTGTGTGCAATTTTTGCACTACCAACCCCCCTAAGCGGTGCAATTTTTGCACTACTTTTTGAGGGGGTTTTCCAGTGGCTCCCGATGGCGTATGAGTTGAACTTCCCGGGGCCGCCGCGCCGAACGGAAATCATCTTTTTCCCCTGGAGCTTTTCAAGGGCGGTAATGACGGTGTGACGGCTGAGGCCGGTCGCCTTTTCAAACTGGCTGAGGCTGATCCCATCCCACTTTTTCCCGTAGCCGGTCGTCTGTCTGACGATGTGTAGCAGAATCCGAAACTCTGAGGGCGGTAGCGTGGGATCGTCCAGCATTTCGGCGGGGACTTTGATATAATGCTCATTGTCTGTTTCCCGCATCTCATCAGCTCGGTAACCGCTCGGTGAACATCCGGGCCTTGAAATCGATATGCTTGAGTGCCACCGCCTGATAAACCGCTTCGCTCACTTGTCCCCTACTCATCAGAATGTGAACGTTTATCGGGCTCTTTCTCTGCTTTGACGCCTGGCGGGCGTTGCGCTGCTGAAAGCGGGCGGTGCTGTAATCCATGCTGGCGATGATGAGGTGTTCGACGTGGCTCAGCTCCACCCCTTCGGCGTGGGCGTGGCTGGAGAGGATCAGCGCTCTCTCGAACTCCCGCTCCAGGATTTTCCGCTGTCCCACCCATCGGCACATGATGGCCACGTCTTCACTGTCGCCCCAGCGGGCCTTGATGTAGTTGACCAGCTCCCGCTCTCCCGTATCGATATACTCCCCTCCGATCTTCAGACAACCGCACTCCAATTGATAGCATCCGTTGACCAGCCCCATCGGGGTATCGGCGGCGAAGCTCCCCAATACCCTGTCACGTTTGAGCCGCTCGATATAGCTCAATGTCCGTGGCGAAAGTTCCACAGTGTGGGGAACGACTTTCGGGGCGTATTTGAAGCCCAGATCTTCCCGCCGAATCTGGAGCAGATAGGGGCGGACGTGCTCCATTACCCGCTCGGTTTTCGCTTCCCGGTAATCGTTGACGATCCGGCCCATAACGTGGCGCTGTTTCCGGTTGACGTAGATCCGGGACCACTCGTAGAAGTTTTTGAACGCGCTGAAGGGATGGGCGGCGCTCATCCAGAGCGGGTGAAACCACTGGCTCGCACTCTCCGGGGCCGGGGTGGCACTGACCAGGATCATCGGGAGTTCCTTCCAGCGTTCCCGGATCAGCTTCGCTTTAGCCGGAGCCTTTGGGAAAGCGCTGATCGCATAGTGAAACTCATCGATGACGATGAGGTCGAAGTCTCCGGCCACTTTGTGGAGGCTTTCGTAGTTGACGACGGTGAAGGCTTTGGCGGTGCCGTGCTTCTCCCGGTCGCCCTCGATGCCGCCGATAGCCGCTTTCTTTGTGATCCATAGGACGCGGCGGACGTCGGGGAGCCCCTCGATGGCGTCGATGACCGCCAGGGTCTTCCCGGATCGCTCCGGGGCGTGCAGGATCGCCAGCCCTTTGGACCTCAACCGTTCCCGCAAAGCGACGGAGAGCCGCTTTTGATGCTCATAGAGCTCTATTGCCATGCCGGGCCTCTCAGGGCTCTACGGTGCGGGCGGCAATAAAGGCCTCAATGTCTTTGCGGCGGAGTCGGACCGACTTTCCCATCTTGACGAAGGGGATTGAACGGTTATAAACCTGTTTCCTCCAAAAAGAAGCGGTTTGGCCATACTCCGTAGACGCTTCCGACACACTGAGTAATTCTTTAGGTTTTTGCGTCTTGACCTGAAGCCTCTGGAGCTTTTCGTCAATTGTTTTCTTTACACTTTCCTCGAATATTGATAGAAGTTGATTGATATCGATAAGTTGTGCTTCCATATCGTAGCCCCTTTTTGTGTGGTTTGATATGGAATATTATTGTTATGGGGGAATGTAAATATCGAAATTTTTTCTTAAAATATAAGAAATTTTCTGGAGGTTACTTGAATAGATTGAACATTTTGCAGATCTTATTAGCTCTTTCAGAACCTGTTTTACATTCGTCGATCAGCATTCTTTTTGTAAGATCCCGGCAGATATCTATCAGTGCTTTTCTGTCAAGGTATTTCACATCGTCTATGTAATCGAGAGATTCTAGTATTTTGTTCAGTTCTACACTCGATTTTTTCAGATATGGAGTAAGCTCCTCCAGATCCTTCTCTACTCTTTGGATCATTCTTTTCATTCGTGCATTTCTGTTCTTGTCACTGTCCAAAACTTTAAAGTTCGCAATGATCAACTTAGCTGTATGGACGACAACTGAAACTTCAACCGCCTCACAAATAGTTTTGATCTCGTCAAACCATTCTTCCGACGAGTCGATACCCAGTTCCAAAGCGGTAAGTTCATTAACCTCTGAGATAGCTTCGCTTTTACAGCCTTCCAGTCCATAGATGAGGAATGTTTCGTAAACAGTATAGTACGCAGCCATTCTTGCCGTAATATTACCAATGGCCAATATAACTCTTAGATCGGATACGTCATCCTTCCCTATTAAACTTTCAAGTCGCTCAATAATGTAACCGTAGTAGGTTGTTTTGTTGTCGAGTTTTTCAGCTGCTTTGATATCGAACTGAACAGTTTTGACAATTTCCCACAGTTTCTTCAGTGAAGCTTCTTTCAGGTGCGCTCTGCTCATTCCCCGATCTTCCTCAGCAGTCGATCCGTTACCGCTTCAGCCGTCTTGAGCGATAGCGTTGAATAGCGGGCGGTCGTGGTAGCGTTGTTGTGTCCCAGCACCTTCCCGATGGCTTCCAGGGAAACGCCGTCATTGGCCATCAGGTAGCCGATGAGGTGGCGCGTGTCGTGGATCCGCATACCCAGCACCCGGGCGGTGGCGGTCACGCGTTCCCAGTGACGGCGAAGGGTCCCCCGGTTTATCTTCCCGCCGGTCGTCTTTGCCCGGAATACCAGTCCCCGATGATATTGCGGCTGCTGCTCCAGCACCTCCATGAGGTAGGAGGTCAACGGATAGGCCATAGTCCGCCGGGCTTTGTTGTATTCCGCCTCAATGATGTAAACGCTCTGCTCTCCTTTGATGTTCTGCCACTCCAGGCTCAGCACCTCATTTAGGCGGCGTCCGTGTATGAGGAAAACAAAGATCCCCCGATAAAGCGGGTCGGGGTAATCCAGTATCGCCCGGAACAGTCGGCGGGCGGAATCTACATCCATCTCGAAATAGCGCTTATTGTCAAACTTCGGGATGTTCAGTTTCGCGGCGGGGTTGTGGGAAACGATATTGAGGTCTATCGCGTAATTGAAAAAGGGCCTCATATAGTCCTGGATGTTCTTTGCCGTCCGAGGTTTGCCTCCGTTGGCCAGGATTCGATTGATGATCCCTTGAAGATCCCGCGCCGTGACCCTCTTGATCTGTTTGGAGCCGATATAGGGCTCGATATGCTTCCCGAATATCAGGCGTTGGATCTTGACGTTTTCAGGCGATAGGGAACTCTCTTTGAGCCGGAGGTAGTCTTCCCAAAGGGCCTTTAAAGTCTTTGTGCTCTCCTGGCTGATAGCCCCTTCCTTGAACTGCTGGAGCATCTTGACCCGTTCGGCGGCGGCCTTCTTGACCGCTCTTCCCATCGTCATGGCTTTGAAACTGAGTGTCTTGTGGGTCTGCCTGCCTGAGACTTTCAACCTCAGCACCAGTTCGATGGTCTCCTCTTTGACTTTGCGGAAATCCGCTTCGGTAATGCTTCGCTTCTCAGGGAAACGGGAATAGAGGTCCTTGTAGTAAATGCCGGGGGACCCCTCCACCTTTTTCAGGTTGTCATAGAGCGCCAATTCTGACTCCTTTTCCAGTGGGTAGCACCACTGGGTAGCACTTTGGGTAGCACTTTTTAGCGCTAAAACCGTGTTACATCATAGCAAGTTATAAAAAGAGTTTCCCTTAAAATGGGCATTTATGGGGGAGGATATCAATTCAGCGAAGGGGGGTTAATTGGATTTAGGATCCAGTGCTTCGGCGTGGAGGTTCGACTCCTCTCGTCCGCACCATCACTTCTGTTTCCGAAAAACATTCTTTCGATGAAACTCCAGATAAGGCAGATGCCTCTCGTCAATTCGTCGCAACTTCATGCCTTCATGTATTCCCATCTTATTCGCTTCTTTCCAATTCCATATCGGGCTGATTTTCAAAACTCCATCGTTGTCGAAGGTGATGAAACCCTGGTCAAAAGCTCTATCCAGGGCCGTGTTGAGAAGCAGGGCGTTGTAGAGATCCAGTTTTTCGGCGGCGGTGTCGCACATACTCCAGGGTTTGATGTGGCTGGCGATAAGAAGTTCCGGAGTTTTGATCTCGGTGACGGCACATTGACCTTCCCAGTATTCCATCAGACGTTCCCGAAGTTTTTCCTGGCCTCTGCGCTGTTTTACCAACGTTTCGACGTCGGTAGTCACGGCATCGGGTTCTTCGAAGGGAAGCTTGACACTCTTTTTTAGCCAATAGAGCAGTTCGGAAAGCTCCAGGGCCATGGCATAGGGGAACCCGTGTGGTGTATCGTCGATTTGGACGAAATGGGCGTTTTCGAAGATGTTGAGCTGCATCGCCGTCGCTTCGGGTAGTGCCAAAATGGGTAGATCTGCGATTTTCAGTGCGACACTGTGGCGGTAATAGGAGGAGGTTCCTACGATCCAGTCATCCCGAAGTTCATGCCGGTCGTAGCCGGCATCGGTAAGAAGTTTTTCCAGGTAGATGGCCGTCACTTGATTCATAGGAAAGTCCCTTCAACCGGTTTGCAAGATTTTCGATAGCTTTGCCACGGCTTCGGCTCTTTTTTCCGGGGGCATTTTGTCGAGATTCAGCATTTTCCAACGCACGGAGGGGAGACTTTCAACCCTTTCGAACGGAAGCAGATCCCACCGAGGCTCTCCCCGTTTGAATCCCATCAAAAACTCCTTGTGCTCCATTGTCATTTTCTTGTGGATGATCCCAAGGAACTCTTCCCGTGTTTGCAGCAACGTTTCCAAAGAGACGGGGGAGACTGTCATGCCGGAAAACTGCTGTTCGTAGATCTCTCTCATGTCATGAAAATTGGGCTGAAGCAGTTTGGCGATACTCTGATTGGAACTGACAAGATAGACGATGAACGCATTCATCAGTTCACTATCGATTCCTTCATTGTCAAGCAGATTCCTGATATCAAAAAGATCCCGCGGATGTTGACGGTCGAGTGCCGCACACATTTTCCCGGCATAGAGATCGTTCATTTGGACGATTTGACACTCGACAAAGCCGAACTCCTCTTCGACCGCATCCGAAACCTTTCTCGTATCGGCTTCATAGAGCGTTCCTCTCATAACCGGCGACGTTTCGATCTTGATGCGCACATCCGATCGTTCGACCTGGAGTTTCGAAAGCGTTTCATCCTCATGCTGCCCAATACGATGAACTTTCGAACCTCTTATGCCACGCTCGACCCGTTCGGCGATTCGCGTGAAGGCTTCGGCGATATGCGTAAGAGAGGTGTCGCGATCTTCAATCGGCAGATAGGCCAGATCGATATCGACAGAAAGCCTCGGCATATCCCGTATGAACATATTGATGGCCGTTCCGCCTTTGAGCGCAAAACTCTCTTCCTCCGCCACATAGGGCAGAACACTTATCAGCAGTTGCACCTGCCGGTAATAGATGCTCGTTCTATCCAGCATCGTTTTGAGCCCTCGGAACGGTAATCAGATAGGTTCTGTCCAGCTTCCCGTTTTTTGCGATCTGCATTTTTCCTGTACCGATTTCAACGGCATCTTTTTCAATATATTTCGACCATGGATGATTATAACGATCACAAAAATAGAGAAAGAGTCGTTTGACTTTGACACTTTCACAATTTTGCAGCAATTTGTTCAGCAAACCGGGACGCAGTGATGTGAGATTTTCAAAAATCTCCGCCACAAAGGTAAAGGTAACTCCCTCTTTTTCCACGAGATAGAGCAGTTCCAAAATGGCTCTTTCGGGTGAAGATATTTGAATCTCGTAATCCCTGATGCCGCTTGGATAATCTTTGAGTCCCAGGTCGCCGAACCACGGTTTTTTGTAAAACTCGAATTGGAATGTTGAGGCAATGTTTTTCAACCATGCCGGGGGATTCTTTTGGCTATAGAGTGCAATGCGCTCCTTGCGGGAGAGTGGAAGATAGTGCGCGAACCCCTGCAGGTTCAAAGCACTCAATCCCCCCACGTAAACCGCAAGGCCGGCGAATTGTTGTACACCCACCATCACACCTTTCCAGTTGGGCTCCACTTCGGATCGGGCATAGAGCCCCCGTCCGAGTTTTTGCAATATCCCCTGTGTGACATATTTGCTGATCAGTTGTGTGGAATACCCCTGTTCTCTCAACCAACTGCTGGGAACAGCCACTTTTTCGGGTAAAGTCCTGTACAGCAGTTTCAATTTTCCATTTTTTTGCAAACTCATAGTTTGTATTTTAGCTTTTTATGAAACCAAAAGCAATCTTGATTAGAAAATCGCCGTCGTATCCGATATTGGTAAGGAGTTTTTCCAGGCAAATGGTCGAGTGGTTCATGCTCCTACATTTTATCTGGCTCTTTCAAGCTTGGCCCCCCATCTCTTGATAAACTGCGATACTAGATAAAGCCATAATTTTGGGATTTTCATCAGCTTGGCCTCTAACTTGGCCCCCATCTTGGCCCCCTGGGATTTTCGCCTGAATCAGCAATATATATCCAGCTGAAAATCTCCCTGGAGGTATCGGCAAAGGCTGAAATCTTCTTCCATACCGAGTTTTCATCGGTTTGGATAAGGTTTTCTATCTGTTCATAGGTCATCATCATTCGGATAACTCTTCTTTCCCATAGCTTTTTCGATAAGTGCAAGCAGTCTTTGACGCCGATCTTCGATGAACTCATCGAATCTGTTTTCTCTTAACAATTTGGCCGAGAGCGCGTGACTTTCAAGTAGTTTATCCATCTCCTCGTCACTTAATTGCACCTGTTTTTCATGTTGGATTTTCGGTAAATAGACAGATGGAGCGTCCCCGCCGATTTTACGATTCGCTTTATACGAAATCGAAGTTTTGTTTAATATAGAGTCATACCTTTCCCGTGGAATGCCTTGTTTGATACACCAATCCTTTGGAAAAATATGATGGATATCCAGAGCGATTTCGTTGGCATCGAGCTCTCGAATTGTCGCTTTCCAAAACCAATCTTTCGCGCCTTCCCGAAGAATCAAAACATTGATCCCCTTATATGCTGCACTGAGGCGCGAACGCAACGTATCGAAACGCTCCTGCTGAAAGAAGGCATCTTTGACCGTCCGAGGGACCATTGCATCATCTTCGAACCATTGCAGCAGTTCTTCATAGTCGTTGGCCATCCGCGTTTCCACGGCTCCACCATACAGCTCACCCAACACTCCGCACCAGTACCATCTGCTTAATTTGTCGTAAATGCGAGGCTCGAGCCATCGATCCTGCAAGCGGGCCATAACCGCAGCGAGCGGAATAAGTTGTGTCGAATAGGGAAGTTCTTTACGCGCGTAGAAAGCCTCTTTTTTTAAAAATTTAGCCGCCTGTATGAAGCCTCTTTCCACTTCCGGTGCCCATTGTTTCCAGGATTCCAGAGGCAGTTGCAGGACGTCTCCTCTCTTTGCACTGACGGGTTTTGCCTGTTTGCCTGTTTTGCCTGCCTCGATATCGGCTTTTTTCAATTCGTGGGTATGAAGCAGGGTCACGGCCTGCAAAAACTCCGGTGCTTCAATACCTTTGAGCATCGGTTCTTTTTCGAGTCGCTCTTTGCGTGATTCGACATGGCGTATTTCCGAACCGAACCAGTCATCTCTCAAATTGTATCCGTCTGCGGCATAGCTTGCCGTAATAAGTTCAAAGACAGAAAGTGAAACACCTCCGGTATTGACTTTTTCAAACACCAGACACACCGCTTCTTTCGAAGTCTCCTTTTTCAATTCGATGACAGGAATTTGATAGTTTCGAAAAGCGCTTAAAATCGTTTTTCGAAAATCCATATAAAGTTTTATCTTTTCCGGTGAAATTTCATAAAATATCTCTTCCCATTCATCGGAATTCATCACCTGATCACATGGAAAATAGAGCTGCGCACATTCCAATTCCCGCGTAGAAAGATCCAAAACAACATCCCGTCCAAAATTGGTGCGGATCTGTCGATTTTCGTCGACCGCCACGATCGCTTCATCCAGTGCGTGGGGTGATTCCAACGCCTTTTGAATGTCAAAGTAATAGTGCCGTTTGATCGCTTTGCCCTTGTTGGTCCGGGTATTGACGGGCGAAGTGAGGTAGATAGCCTGAGTCAGTGTTGTTAGACGTTGTTGACCATCGAGAATGAGTTTTTCCGGGACGGTATCAGGAGAGATCTCATGCTCCAACCCTTCCACGGGACGGGTTTGAAACCGAACTTCACCACCGGACTCAAGCAGCATCACCGCCCCGACTGGAAAGGAGCGTGCCACACTGACAAGCAAATCTTTGATATGGTCATCATCCCACACCCAACCCCGCTGAAAATCGGGAAGTTGAATTTTTCCGCTTTTGATATCTTTACAGAAGATCGGAAAGTAGAATTTTCGTACTGTCAAACATTGTCATTTGTCATTTTTCTCCCTTGTCGATCTATCGTACTCCTCCGACACTAACTTTCGCGTCCTATTCTCTCCAGATTTTTATGACGGAAAAGAAAGGGTCAAAAAACGCCGGGATGGCTGGCATTGTTTTCGGTAGCTACGGCTGCAGCGGGAGCCGGCATATGCGGTTGGATCGGGACCATTTTTTTGAGATAGGCTTTGATGTGTGCCGGAGTCTTTTTGTTGACCCGGTATCCCACCTTTTGCAGATCGTAGTAGACGAAGGGAAGGTAATGCTCCCGGGTAACCACCACCTTGGTCTTGTGCGTCGCCCATTTGAACATCGTATTGGCCCCCTTTTCGCCTACGTGGATGCATCCGTGGCTCATCGCGTTGGTGTTGCCCATATGGATGGCGTGTCCGCGGTTGGTGAAGAAGAGGGAGAAGTCCATATTATTGATCCCCTTGGGGTCCGGGTGGGCTTTGGACATATAATAGCGCTCTTTGCGCAGGACGCGGAAGATCCCCGAGGGGGTTTCGTGCCCCTCGGCCCCCGAGGAGATGGAGGCGGCCCACCAGACCACCCCGTCACGATCGACGGCATACGCGGCTCCGTCGGCTCCTTTTTCCCGTAGAGAGACAACGATGAAATCCTTGCCTTTTAAAT
The DNA here is from genome assembly GCA_027080995.1 of Campylobacteraceae bacterium. Taxonomy (GTDB): domain Bacteria; phylum Campylobacterota; class Campylobacteria; order Campylobacterales; family Sulfurovaceae; genus Nitratifractor. Next base: position 20,892 of record JALWNT010000118.1, read on the forward strand.
CGACTTTTTTCTCTTTCCCGTGATCGTCGATGACGGCAAACTCCGTTTTGCTCAACGGAATGACCCGACTACGGGTATTTTTGCTTTTGTCAACTTTGGCATTTGCCGCCGCCAGCGGTAAAAACATCAACGCTGTTGTCACTATCGTCAACCCTATCGTTTTCCAATTCCTCACAAGCAAACTCCACTTTTTTTTGATTATAACGTCAAAGCCCTTCACGGTCAACTTACGATACAATCGATGCAGAAAAATCAGTGGACAGACAAGGAGCAATATAATGAACAAAATATATCTAAGTACAGCAATCGTCATCGCCCTTTCATTGACGGGTTGCGGGATCAATACTTGGTACAATCCCGCCCCCACCGCCCCTGCCTCCAATGGCCTTTCACAAAAAAGCCCCGCCTATCAGGAGGGCTACAAAGCAGGCTGCAAAACCGCCCAGGGAGAGTACACCAAAAGTTCCGAACGCTTCAACAATGACAGTGAATACCACGAGGGATGGTTCGCAGGCCGCAGTAGCTGCCAGGCACAGTAAACGGCCTGTCAAGCATATGAAAAACCGAAACGCGAATGCAGTATAAATACAGGGGAATCGACCAAAGCGGTAAAAAAGTCAAAGGGCGCATCACCGCGCTGACTCTTGAAGAGGCCAAGCAGAAACTCCGCACTCAGGGAGTCTATTATGAAACGCTCAAGCCGGTAAGAGAATGGGGCTTTCGCTCTCTGATGGTGCGGAAGATGCCCGGATCGCTGCTTAGCGGCTTTTCCAGAGAGCTTTCAAGCTACCTCGGTTCGGGGATGACTGTCCTGACCGCTTTGAAACTGATGGAAAACCAGCATCGGGATGAAAAACACTACGCCGCCTTTCTCGGAGAAGTCCGCCGAGGAGTCGAAGAGGGGCAATCCCTCTACAAAGCACTTGCCAACCAGGATATCTATCTTCTGCCCGACTTTTTCCTTCAAAGCCTCAATGTCGCGGGCCAGAGCGGGAAAATGGTCGAAGTTCTCAGCAACATGGGCAACTTTTTCTCCATTCAGAGCAAAGTCCGCAAACAGGTGGCCAACGCAATGGCCTATCCGATCTTCATCTTCGTCGTGGCGATGGGGATGACGGGCTTTCTTATCTCCTACGTCGTTCCCAAGATCACGGGGATTTTCGAAGACACGGGGCAGGAGCTTCCCAAAATCACCCGGTTCGTGTTGGGACTCAGCGATTTTCTCTCTCACCATTACCTCGGGCTGATTCTGGGCCTTCTTGGCATCGTTATCGCTCTCAAACTCTCCTACAGTCATTGGCAGGGCTTCAAACGTTTCATCGATGCGCTCCTGCTCAAAACACCTGTCATCGGCCCACTGATTCAAAACCACGAACTCGCCCGCTTCAGCTACATCCTCTCCCTGATGCTCGACTCGGGAGTCTCCTACGCGCAGGCGGTGCAGTTGGCCGGCACGACCTTCGGCAACGCCGCTTTGCAGGATCTCTTCGACCAGGCGGCGCAGAAGGTGGTCGAAGGAAACAAGCTCTCCAACGCTCTGTATCTAAGCAAAGGCGTCAAACTCAAACGAAACTTCATGCAATCACTGGCCCTGGGCGAAGAGTCCAGCGAAGTCGCTTCCGTCATGCTCAATCTCTCCAAACTCTACAGCGAGGAGAACGAAGACCGGCTCAAAATACTTCTAAGCCTGATGGAGCCTCTGATGATGCTCCTCATCGGCGGCATTGTCGGTGTGATAGTTATGGCAATGCTTTTGCCGATCTTCAGTATGAACCTGGGGGCGAAGATTTGATCATGGCGCCTTTGGCACCGTTATTGGTTATTGGTATATTGGGGAGTGTTTTTAAACACAGGATGGTTGATTGACACAAACAGACTCTGTTGACACTTCTTCTTTGTAAAGATAATGTGGAACCAGAGCCGCCGATTCTGGATTTTTGGAGCGGACAGACTCTGCGTTAATTCTTTTCCATTACCTTGTTTATTGTCAGTTTACTGACAACCGACGCACTCCATACTCCGGTCTTCGACGCCCTCTTCGGCGGCGGCGGCTTCGGGGGATTGGCTGCGGAGGTAATAGGTAGACTTCAGGCCGAATTTCCACGCCTCCATATAAATCTCGTTGAGGTAGCGGCCGCTCGCTTTGTCGAGGCGGATGAAGATATTGAGACTCTGCCCCTGATCGATCCACTTCTGACGGATCGCCCCGGCACGCACCAGCAGCCGCTGATCGAGATCGTAGCTCGGGGTGTAGTAGGCCCAGGTATCGGGATTGAGATTGGGGACGACAACGGGGATCATCCCCGAGAGGTTCTCTTCGTACCATTTGCGCTTGTAGACCGGTTCGATCGCCTGGGTCGTCCCGGTGAGGATCGAAATGGAGCTTGTCGGAGCGATCGCCATCAGGTAGCCGTTGCGCATTCCATCCTTTTTGACTTTTTCCTTGAGCGCCAGCCAATCGTGGGTATAGCCAAAAAGCCCTCCCCTATCCACCAGCTTGCACGCTTCGGGATTGGCTTTGTCGATGGGGAAGATCCCCTTGGACCAGTCGGAGCCTTCGAAGTTCGGATAGGTCCCCTTCTCCAGCGCGAGATCGCTCGAGGCGCGAATTGCATAATAGCTGATCGATTCCATCACTTCGTCGATCTTGTGGAAATGCTCGTCACTGCCCCACTCGATTCCCGCTTCGGCCAGCATCTGTGCTTCGCCCATCACCCCCAAGCCGATGGAACGGCTTTTTTGATTGGTCTTTTTGACCTTGGCCAGGGGGTAGAAATTGAGATCGATGACATTGTCGAGCATACGAATCGCTGTCGGAACAACCCGGGCGATATCTTCGACACTGTTGATCTTGGAGAGGTTGATGGAAGCGAGGTTACAAACCGCGGTCTCCCCGTCGATCGCTTCCTTCTCCACCATCCAGATCTTCCGACCGTCGAGTGTATCGAGCGCGGTGATCTTCTTGGCGGGTTTCGTCACACCGCTGTCAACCGTCACCACCTCTTCCTCTTCGAAATAGGTTGTCGACTGATCCTCGAAGATGACTTTGACACGGTAGTGGTTGGGAGAAGTGTTTTGAAAGATCTCGGTGCAGAGGTTGGAGCTGCGGATCACTCCCGCATGACGATTGGGGTTGGCACGGTTGGCGGCATCTTTGAAGCAGAGAAAAGGATTGCCGGTTTCGAAATAGCTGCGCAACACCTCTTTCCAGAGCTGCTTGGCGGAGACGACCTCTTTTGTCAAGCTCTCATCCTTCTCCAGCTCTTCATAGCGCCGTTCAAACTCTTCACCGTAAAGCTCTGTCAACTCCCGAACCTCGTAAGGATCAAAGAGTGTCCAGATCGCATCCTCCTGCACCCGTTTCATAAAGAGGTCGTTGATCCATAGAGCCGGGAAGAGATCATGTGCCCGGCGGCGCTCCTCCCCCGAGTTTTTCTTCAGATCCAGAAATTCGCGAATGTCGATGTGCCAGGGCTCGATGTAGACGGCGATGGCTCCTTTGCGGGTGCCGAGTTGATCGACGGCGATGGCGACATCGTTGGCGATCTTGAGGAAGGGGACGATCCCGCCGGCGGCGTGTTTGTGGCCGTCGATGTAAGAGCCCATTCCCCGCACCTGCGTCCAGTCCCAGCCGATCCCGCCTCCGAATTTGGACAGCAGCGCCATCTCTTTGTAACCGTCGAAGATCCCCTCGATGTTGTCGGGAGTCGAGCCGATATAGCAGGAGCTGAGCTGATGGCGGGTCGTCCGGGCATTGGAGAGGGTGGGTGTAGCGGCCATCACCTCGAATTTGCTGAGAATATCGTAGAACTTCTTCGCCCAGGTCTGGCAGTCGAACTCGTTCTGAGCCAGGAACATCGCCACGGCCATAAAAAGATGCTGGGGTAGCTCGATGGGTTTGCCCTCCCGATCCTTGAGCAGATAGCGATCGTAGAGCGTCCGGATTCCCAGGTAGGTAAATTGAAGATCCCGTTCGGGCTTGATGTAGTCGTTGAGATCGTCGAGGTCGTACTTTTCCTTGAGCCCCAAAAGGATACGTCCCTCCTTTTCACCCCGCTCGAAATACTCCCGCAGATGGATATACCCGGTATAGCCGGAGACCTTGTGATAGATATCGTAGAGGAAGAGCCGTGCCGCGACATAGGTCCAGTTGGGACGGTCGATATCGATCTTGTCGACGGCGGTTTTGATGAGAGCGAGCTGGATCTCTTCGGTCTTCATCATATCTTGAAACTGAAGCTTGGCATCAACCTCCAGTTCGCTCTGGCTGACCCCTTCGAGACCCTCGACGGCGGCGGAAGTGTATTTCTGAATCTTGCTGACGTCCAGACTTTCAACGCGGCCGTTTCGCTTGACTACTCGGATCATTCTGGCTCCTGGAATCGGAATTCTTCCCGTACGACACACCCCGGAATTCCGACAGATTTTTTTGAAAAATGGACAGATTTATCACTGGGTGATCGTGGGTATAAAGGAGATAGATTTTACTGAAAAATTGATAAGAAAGAGAAGAAAATAAAGCTGAAATTTTATTGAAAATAATCTAATGAAATCCAAGAGCCCCCAAAGAGCTCTCAGTTGATCAACCGAAGACCCTTTCGAAAATTTTATCGACGTTTTTGGTGTAGTAGCTGTAGTCGAAAGCCTCTCGGATCTGCGCTTCGCTCAGCTTGCTGCGCAACTCTTCATCAGCCAGGAGGTATTGCAGGAAGAGGCTCTCCCCTTTTTCGTTGACCGGAGGCTTGCCCTGCTGCAATGCCTCCCAGACTTTCATGGCGTTACGCTGGACGATCTTGTAAGCCTGTTCTCGGCTGACACCAGCCTTGGGCAGCTCCAGCAGGATTCGCTGACTAAAGACCAGGCCACCGGTGAGATTGAGGTTTTTAAGCATATTCTCGGGCATTACCGTCAAATTGGCAATGACATTGTTGAAACGATACAGCATAAAGTCGGAAGTGACGAAACTGTCGGGAAGCCAAAAACGCTCGGTGGAACTGTGAGAGATATCCCGCTCGTGCCAGAGAGCGACATTCTCCATCGCAGGAACGACATAGGCCCGGATGATCCGTGCCAGGCCGGTGATGTTCTCCGTCAGGATCGGGTTGCGCTTGTGGGGCATGGCCGAAGATCCCTTCTGCCCCTTGGCGAAATACTCCTCGGCTTCGTAGACCTCGGTCCGCTGCCAGTGGCGCACCTGCACGGCAAACTTCTCGATAGAGCTGGCCAGCAGCGCCAACGCCGAAGCCAAGCGGGCGTAGCGGTCTCGCTGGATCACTTGATTGCTCACCGGAGCCGGCTTGAGCCCCAACTCTTCACAGGCGATCTCTTCGAGTTCCAGAGGGGCGTGGGCGAAGTTGCCCATCGCGCCGCTGATCTGTCCGACGGCGATCACCTCCATGGTCTGCTCCAGATTTTCCAGATGCCGCCGCAACTCGTCGTACCATACCGCCAAGACAAGACCGAAAGTGATGGGCTCGCCGTGAATCCCGTGGCTGCGTCCGACCATCAGAGTATATTTGTGCTCCATCGCCCGCTTTTTGACCGACTCCATCACCATTTTGACATCTTCGATGATCAGCTCCAGGGAATCCCGCATCTGGAGTGCCACGGCGGTATCCACGGTGTCGGAGCTGGTCATTCCGTAGTGAAACCAACGGCTCTCCTCTCCCAGGCTCTCGGCAACGCTGGTGGTAAAAGCGATCAGGTCATGACGTGTCTCCGCCTCGATCTCGTCGATCCTCTCTACAGAGAACGTGGCGTTCTCGACGATCTTCTTCGCATCCTCATCCGGGATAAGCCCCAACTTGTTCCAGGCTTTGACCACCGCCTTTTCCACTTCAAGCCAGGCGGCATAGCGCGCCTCCTGGGTCCACTTCTCTTTCATCTCTTTGCGTGCGTATCTTTCTACCACTTACTTCCCTTTCACGGTGTATCTTCCCAGGCAACTTCCAGCCCAATAGACCAATAACCAATACACCAATAACAAAATAAAATTGGCTACTATTCTACTCAAAAGCCCGTGAAGGAGTCCTGATTGCCTTTCGTTCTCAAGCGTTTTGAACTAAAAGAAGAGACTCTCGCATTCGTCTGGCTGATGCGCACCTTCGGAATCACCCAGGGGGAAGCTCAGCGGATCATCGACCGGGGTCGCCTGCTCTGTCGCGGAGAGACCCTGCCGGACAAATCGGCCCGGATCTCCGGCGAGGTCGAGGTGGTTTATTTCGAAGCGCAAAGCCGGGGCAATCTGCCGATCCTGACCACTCCGGACTTCTATCTTTTCGACAAACCCAGCGGCGTGCTGGTCCACCCCAAAAAGATGACGACCCCCTACTCCATGCTCGATGAAGTCCGCCATTTCGGCGGACAACACGCCAATGCCGTCCATCGGATCGACAAAGAGACCTCAGGCCTGCTCCTGGCCAGCCGCCACAAAGAGGCGGAGCGTTTTCTCAAAGGGGCTTTTGAGCGCAAAGCGATCCAAAAGAGCTATCGTGCCTGGGTCCAGGGCAGAGTCGAGAAACCTTTCAGCGTCGACGCTCCGATCCTCCTCAACAATGACTATGGACCGACTAAACACAAGGTCTTCATACACCGTTCAGGCAAAAGGGCTTACACCACTTTTCATCCTATCCAATACGATAAAACCCTCGACGCCACCCTGCTCGAGTGCATCCCCCATACCGGTCGTACCCATCAAATTCGCATTCATTTGTTTCACGTGAAACATCCCATCTTGGGCGATCCCATCTACGGAACAAGCTACGAAGTAGCCGAAGCCTATTTGGAAGAGCGTTTAAGCCCTGAAGAACGACAACGACACACTGGAGCAGATCGCCTAATGCTGCACGCTTATTCTGTGGAATTCGATTACAAACAACACTGGAGGCTCTTTAGCCGCAACGACTTTTCTCAGGAAAAAACAGCGATTACCCCACCCGGTAAGAGAGAATTCAATTTGACGAACGGGTGGAAAATAGAAAGCGAAAAGCCTGAAGAGGTTTTGTCTTGAAATGCTTTATTACCGCACCAACTATATACCTCAAACATTGAGAGAATGAGACGAGGGAAGATGTGCGTAAAGAAATCTGAAGGACTACCCGTAGGTAATTCAATGATTTATTTGCGTGCAGATTGCCTCGTATCGTTCTCCCCGAAGGGTGAGGCACTTTCGCCCATAGGCTGCGTTGGATTTTCTTGAATTCGCTTAGGCGAGTCCTGCAAAAATCCGCCTTGCCTATGAACGAAATTGCCTCATCAATGTTTGAGGTATATAATTGGTGCGGTAATATCTATGAGGCGATTGAGCCCTCTGGATAATGTACAAGAGAGGTTTCATTCGATGGCGACAAAGGAGCACTCAACTCGAGAAAGGTGTGGGCGTCTTCGATGCATTCGGCATAGACGAAGCGCCGTTCAAAGCGGGCAACATCAAGCAGTTGATGTTGCCTTGTTCGCTTCTCCTGTTTGCGACTGCCTTTAGCTTCGAATGAAACCGGAGGTTTTTCAGAACACTCGATTGTTATTTGTTGTCATTGGAGAGAAAGTTAAACCCAAATTTTGCAGTAGAAAGTGCGTCAGATGTGTCGATGCTCGGTGAGCAGGGGTGTTCGGCCGAAACGTAGGCGCACCTGGAAGGTGCGTCGAGGCTTTGGACGAATCGCCCATGCCGCCGATGATCGATACAGATGGCGTGCTGGCTAATGCAATTTTTGGGTTAAAATTTCTTCCCAATGACTAATGACCAATGACTAGTGACTCTTGTTATTTATCGCTTCGTATTACGATAATAAACCCGATCACCCCTACAAGCACTACCCCGGCGATAATAATATAAAGCGCCAAATCTACCGGTGTCATTTTCCGACTCCTTCATTGAGTTTCTGTTCTCTGAGTTGGCCGCAGGCAGCGGAGATATCCAATCCCTTGGATTCACGGATCGTACAGAGCACCCCTTTGTTCAAAAGATACTCCTGGAATCGGCGCACATCTGCGGGATCGGGTCGTTGAAAATCCGTCTCTGGATAAGGATTGAAATAGATTAGATTGACCTTAGCTTTGATCCCGTTGAGCAACTTGACAAGTTTCTTCGCCGACTCCAGATCATCGTTGACATCTTTGATGACAAGATACTCGAAGAGGACTTTCTTTCTCTGGTTGACAGGAAAGTTCTTGACCGCCTCGATAATCGAAGCAATGTTGTAGGCCTTGTTGATCGGCATCAGACGTTGGCGCAAAGCATCGTCTACAGCATGGAGGCTGATAGCAAGATTGATCCCTAGATCCATTTTTCCAAGCCGCTCGATCTTACTGCTAAGCCCCGAAGTCGAAATCGTCTGGCGGTTTGGTGAGATGCTCATCCCATCCATATCGGAAAATATCCTGACAGCCTTGGCCACATTGTCCAGGTTGTCGAGAGGTTCTCCCATCCCCATGTAAACGAGATTGACCCGATGGTTGGAGGGAATCCCCTGATCCTTGTAAATCTCTAGCACTTGACTGACAATCTCTCCGGCACTCAGATCCCGGACAAAACCGCCTTTGGCTGTCAAACAGAATGCACAGCCGACTTTACAACCTACCTGTGAAGAGATGCAGACGGTATAACGCCGATGGTGCTTGAGGGTCCCATCCTCGTGATATTGAGCTTCTTTCATCAGCAAGAGTACCGCTTCGACCGTATGGCCGTCGTGCAGACGAAAAAGATATTTGATACTTCCATCCCGACTCTCCTGTTTGGAGACCCGCTCCAGTGGATGGAGTTCAAACTCTTGGGCGAGTCTCTTTCTCAAATCTTTGGGGAGATTGGCCATCTCGTCGAAAGAGTCGGCATGCTTATGATAGATCCAACTGTAAAGCTGTTTGGCCCGGAAAGAGGGTTTAATCTCTTCGGACAACTCCTCTTTGGTATAGTCGTGAATGATTTTTTTCATTTTAAATCTTTTTTATGGAGAATGATCGAATATTCCACAGCGAAAAAATTCACTTCAATGTTCCTTTATCTCTCAGATACTCTTCAAGCCGCTTCATTGCTTCTGCTTGATTTTTCAGAAAATCTTCGTGAGCACTTTCGTTGCAATAGTTTGTCACACAAAAGACTCCTCCGGCGGGGATTCCGAAACTCTTCGCGACGGCGAGGACAGAAAAAAATTCCATATTTTCCAACTCCAATCTCTTCTCGAGAAAGCGCTTGGCCATCTCTTCGCTTGTCGTAATATAATTGGAAGAATTGACGATTGTTTCACGTGAAACATCCTCCGCAGCCGAAACGACATTGTTGATCGGAGTATAGGCGGTACCTGTCAAAAAAGCCTGCTCGACGTTGGCGGCGGTTTTCGACTCCACAATCTCAAAGATATCACGGTTTCCATAGCTTCCCGCCGTTCCGACGAAAAGCAGGAATTCGGGAGCCTCCATCGCCGCCAACCGTGTCAGATTGATCGCGGCTTCCACCAATCCTACTCCAATAGGAAGTGCGAAATCGAAACTTTCGCTATTACCGGCACAAAGAAACATCTCAGAGCCTCACCGGAATATTTCGAGACTTCAGATAATGTTTCAGATCCATGATATCGATCTCTTTGAAATGAAAAATGCTCGCGGCCAGTGCGGCATCGGCCTGACCGACCGTGAAAGCCTCTTCGATATGCTTCATCGTCCCTGCGCCGCCGCTGGCTATGATGGGAATCGGAGCGACTTCGCCGATACGGCGGTTGAGTTCATTGTCGAAGCCTGCCTTGGTACCGTCGGCATCCATTGAGGTGACCAGCAGTTCCCCCGCTCCTCTTTCGTAGGCTTCCCGGGCCCACTCGACGGCATCGATCCCGGTATCCTTTCGGCCACCGTGGGTGAAGATATTCCATTTGCCCTCCCCCACCCGTTTGGCGTCGATAGCGACGACGATACACTGCGAACCAAATCGTTTGGCGCCTTCTTCGATAAACGCAGGTCTGCGGATCGCCGCGGAATTGATACTGACTTTGTCGCATCCGGCATCCAAAAGCCGATAGATATCCTCCAGCTTTCGGATCCCCCCTCCGACAGTCAGAGGGATGAAGACTTCCCTTGCCACCTGACGTACCACCTCGACGATCGTCCCCCGATCTTCATGCGTCGCCGTGATATCCAAGAAGGTAATCTCATCGGCCCCCTCTTCGTTATACCGTCGGGCTACCTCCACCGGATCACCGGCATCTCGAAGGTCTACGAAATTGACCCCCTTGACGACCCGGCCGGCGTTGACATCGAGGCATGGTATAATCCGTTTCGCAAAAGTTTCCATCATCTCTCTTGATTTTGAAGTTTTTCAATCGTTTCGGATTATAACCAATTGAATGTTTCCGGAAGAAAAAGCTTCAGAAAAATCATAGATGATTCTTTACAAAGAAACAAAGAACTATTGCAATTTTTAAACAATATGAGTATAATGAATAATTATAGACCAAACGCTTCCGATATCGCTGATAAGAAATTCGGTCAGAATTTTTTGGAAGATCGGAGTATTGTAGAAAAAATCATCGAAGCGATGCCCGAAGACGATCTGCCGATCGTAGAGATCGGGCCTGGCTTAGGTGATTTGACCCAAGAGCTCGTCCGCGTACGCTCGGTAACGGCGTTCGAGGTAGACAAGCGGCTGTGCGGCTATCTGGAAAAGCGATTTTCCGGAGCGATCGCCGACGGCAGACTCCGACTGGAGTGCGGAGACGTTCTGAAACGATGGGAGGGAGGAAGCCTGCTCGAGCAGCCCTATCGGCTGGTCGCCAATCTTCCCTACTACATCGCTACGACGATTCTCCTGAAAGCTCTAAGGGACCCCCATTGTCGATCCACACTCACAATGGTCCAAAAAGAGGTCGCCGAAAAATTCGCCGCCTGTGAAGGTGATCGGAATTTTTCAGCCCTCTCGGTCCTGGCGGGCAGTGTCGGGGAAGCGACCGTTCGTTTCCTTGTCCCTCCCGAAGCCTTCAATCCGCCTCCGAAAGTCGATTCCGCCGTTTTGGAGATCCGCAAAGAGCACAGTCTGAATGACGAGGCTTTCGAAGCGTTTCTGCGTGTCGCCTTCAAGCAACCGCGGAAAACCCTGATGAAAAACCTCTCCTCTGTCTACCCGAAAGCCGTTTTGACCTCTTTGTTCGAGGAGGTCGGACTGCAGCAGACACTTAGGCCCCACCAGGTCGGGACGTCGCTCTATCGTCGAATCTATCAAGCATTGACAAAGGAATCCGACCATGGAAAAAAATCAGAATCAGAATGCGGAGCGACAAAACCGAAGCGATAACGAATCAAACAACAATCGAAACGGCCGAAGACGATCAAACCCCTTCCGCAACGGCAATAAACAGAAAACGGAAAACACCCAAACACGAAACAGCGGTGAAAAACAGCAGGAGAATTCGAAGAACTCTTCCGGAAACTCCCGAAACGACAACCGGAGAAACAGCGGGAACAACAACCGCAATCGCAACCAGAACAACCGCAATCAAAACCGCAGCGGTAGCGGCGGCGGAGGGCGCAGTCGCGGCGGACGCCGTCCCAAGATCGACACCACCGTTCCTGCGGATATGAAAGCGGCGATCCTCGAGAACGAGCGGGTCCAGCAGGAGAGGATGAACCCGTGGAAACAAATAGACCTCGGTGCCAAAGGCAAACTCCGTTTCACCCCCCTCGGAGGCCTGGGTGAGATCGGCGGCAATATCGCCGTTTTGGAGAGCGAAAAAGACGCCATCATCATCGACGTGGGGATGAGTTTCCCCGACGAGACGATGCATGGCGTGGACATCCTGGTCCCCGATTTCAGCTATCTGCACGCCATCAAGGACAAAATCCGCGCCATCGTCATCACCCACGCTCACGAAGACCACATCGGGGCTGTCCCCTATCTCTTCAAAGAGCTCAAATTCCCGATCTACGGCACCCCGCTGGCCCTGGCGATGATCGGCAACAAATTCGATGAGCATGGCCTGCAGGCGGACAAAAAGTATTTCAACTACATCATCAAGCGCAAGATCTATGAGCTGGGTGAGTTCAAAGTGGAATTTATGCATATGACTCACTCCATCATCGACGCCTGCTCTCTGGCGATCCAGACTCCCATCGGGACCCTGATCCATACGGCGGACTTCAAGATCGACCATACCCCCATCGACGGCTATACCGCCGATCTGCACCGCTTCGCCCATTACGGAGCTCAGGGGGTTCTTTGCCTCTTCTCCGACTCCACCAACAGCCACAACCCCGGCTTTACCAAAAGCGAGTCGGTCGTCGGCAAAACCTTCGACAACCTCTTCGAGATGGCCAAAGGAAGGGTGATTATGTCCACCTTCTCTTCCAACGCCCACCGGATCTTCCAGGCGATCGAACGCGGTGTCAGACATGGGCGCAAAGTCTGCGTCATCGGCCGCTCGATGGAGCGCAACATCGAGACGGTCCGTCGCCTCGGCTACATCGAGGTCGACGACAGACACTTCATCGACGCACATGAAGTCAACAAATACAAAGACAGCGAAGTCCTCGTCGTCACCACCGGCAGCCAGGGGGAGACCATGGCCGCCCTCTCCCGGATGGCCACCGACGAGCACCGCCACATCAAGCTCAAACCCACCGACACCGTCATCATCTCCGCCAGCGCCATCCCCGGTAACGAAGCGAGCGTCTCCAAACTCCTCAACCTCCTCCTCAAAGCCGGCGTCACCGTCCGCTACAAGGAGTGCAGTGATATCCACGTCTCCGGCCACGCGTCTCAGGAGGAGCAGAAGCTGATTCTGCGCCTGGTGCAGCCCAAATTCTTCCTGCCGGTCCACGGCGAATACAACCACATCGCCGCACATGCCCGTACCGCCGTCAGCTGCGGCGTGGACGAGCGCAATATCCTGCTGATGAGTGACGGCGATCAGATCGAGATCACCCCCAAATACATCAAGAAGGTCAAAACGGTCAAAACCGGCAAGCGCTACATCGACAACCAAAACAACAAAGAGATCTACGCCGACGTGGTGGACGATCGGCAAAAGCTCTCCACCGAGGGAATCGTCAATATCGTCGCTCAGATCTCATCCCAGACGGGGAAAATCGTCGACAAGCCGGTCGTCACCTCCCACGGCCTGGTCCCCGACCGGGAAGACAAGCAGTTCGCCAAAGAGATCGAACAGTTGCTCGAAAGCCATCTGCTCCACTCCAAGATCGACCCCTCAACCAGTCCCAAGGTGATCGAAGACGATATCCGCGGAGCCGTGCGTAAACATATTCTCAAACGTTACAAAAAATATCCCATCATCATCCCCACGGTCTTTCTCGTCTGATCCCTCTGCACTCTTGGACCTGAACGGGGAAGAGAGGGCTTCTTCGTCGGAAACCCGGTATAATCCACTACAATGAATTCCCAAAAACTATCTAAAAACTCTTTGATAGAGAGTGCCCGAGAAACGCTGAAGATCGAAGCCGAGGCTCTTCGTAATGCCGAAAAACGAATCGGCTCCTCCTTTTTGGAAGCGGTGGAGACGATCTATCATCTACGGGGCAAGCTCATCGTCACAGGCATCGGAAAATCCGGCCTGGTTGGTGCCAAGATCGCCGCGACGTTGGCCAGCACCGGAACATCGAGCTTTTTCCTTCATCCCAGTGAAGCGCTTCATGGGGATCTGGGGATGATCGGCCCCGAAGACGGCCTCCTGGCGATCAGCTACAGCGGAGAGAGCGAAGAGCTCTCCAACATCCTCCCCCACGTCCGGCGCTTCGGGGTGCCGCTGCTTGCGATGACCGCGGATGGAAAGTCGACGTTGGCGCTCTACGCCGATACGGTGTTGGACATCTCCGTAGAGCGTGAGGCTTGCCCTCTCGGTGCCGCTCCGACAGCCAGCACAACACTGACGATGGCGATGGGCGATGCACTGGCCGTCGCCCTGATGAAAAAACGGAATTTCAAAAAAGAGGATTTCGCCTCTTTTCACCCCGGCGGATCTCTGGGGCGACGGCTTTTTGTCAAAGTCGAAGATCTGATGCGTACGGAAGGACTTCCCATCGTGGAAGCGAACACCCCGCTCAAAGAGGCGATCGTCGTAATGAGCGAAGGGAAACTCGGCAACGTCCTCGTCACCCGGGAAGGAGCTTTGGAGGGAATTATGAGCGACGGGGATCTGCGGCGAGCATTGATGCGCAAAGATTTCGATCTGGAGCGACCCGTGCTCGACTACGCCACCCGCAATCCCCGGGCCATCGAGGAGAGCGGTCTTCTCGCCAGCGACGCTCTGGCAATCATCGAAGCCTCCAAAGTCCAGGTCCTGCCCATCCTCGATGAAAAAAGAAAAATCCGCGGCGTCATCCATCTGCACGACCTTGTCAGTGCCGGCATCAAATCGGAGAAAGTATGAAAAAAACGGAAGAAGAGGGCATCCGCCTCAACAAATACATCGCCCACAACAGCAAATACTCCCGCCGGGAGGCTGACCGCCTCATCGAAGAGGGGCAGGTGACGATCAACCGTCTCCCGGTAAAAGAGCACGGCCTCTTGGTCCGCCCCGACGACAAAGTCGCGGTAAAAGGCCGGCCCATCCATCCCCGGAAACGCGGCGAAGTGACAATGGTCGTCTACAACAAACCCCGGGGAGTTCTCGTCACCAAACGCGACGACCGCGGACGGGCGACGATCTACCACAAACTGCCCGGAAAATTCCGCCATTTCATCCCCGTAGGCCGGCTGGATTACGCCAGCGAAGGCCTGCTGCTGCTGACAGACAATCCCGAAGTCGCGGAAACGTTGATGCGTAGCAAGCTTCCGAGGAGCTACAACATCAAAATCGACAAAGCGCTCAGCGAAGAGATGCTCAAAGCGATGAGAGAGGGGCTCGTCCTCGAAGACGCCAGAGAGGGAGGACACGCCGCCAGCAACATTACACGGATGGAATTCGCCCCTTTTCTCGAAGCGGTCGTCCGGGGAGAAGGCAGTCGCTACACCAAACTCCGCGTCACCATCACCGAAGGGAAAAACCGTGAACTGCGACGCTTTTTCGCCCACTTCGGCGCCAAAGTCCTGGATCTGAAGCGGGTCGCTTTCGGCTGGGTCGAGCTCAACAACCTTCCCGAAAACAAAACCCGCTATTTCAGCCGTCAGGAGTACGAAACTCTGCATAAATTTCTCAAGGAGGCACGCAAGAATGACGACGATTGAACTCGCCAGCAACTACAAAACCGAAATGATCGATATCACCGAAGCGGTGGCTCACGAAGTGATGAAGCTGGGAATCCGTGACGGTCTGTGCACCGTTTTTACCCCCCATACGACCGCTTCGGTGGTTCTTTTCGAAAAGACCGATCCCAAACTGCGCCGTGATTTTCTCGCTTCGCTGAGCCGCATCGCTCCGGCGGAGATGGATTACGAAAGCGAAGGGGACAACACTCCCGCGCATATCAAATCGACACTCTGCGGCCCCCGAGTCGTCGTCCCCGTCAAAGACGGCCAACTCCTCCTGGGAGAGTGGCAGGCGATTTTCTTCTGCGAATTCGACGGACCCAGGGAGAATAGGGAATACATCGTGCAAGTGATTCAATAATCTGGTGTATTGGTATATTGGTTATTGGTGTATTGAGGGAAAACGAGCTATGTGCTATGTGTTAAGTGCTAAGCGTTGGGAGCACAACCTGCCATCCTTTGCTTCACCGCTAAAATCTTTCTCGGTGCTCTCATTCAAATTCCTTCATGCTCCATTCTCAATCGAGTTTTCTGAAAAACCGAAAGGATACGCTTCCGTCATCCTGAACTTGATTCAGGATCCATGGTTTCATAGATATTGGTACCTTTTGATTCCGGATCAAGTCTGGAACGCCATGGATTTATCAGCAGATCCAATCCTCAATTTCCGCCATCTGCCTGACGGGCTGAAAGAACACCGTCTATGATATCGCTCGCTCTGAAATATCGGCCCAAAACCCTCGATGAGATGGTGGGGCAGGAGCACCTGCTTGCACCCGAAGCTCCCTTTCGAAAGTTGGTGGAGGCCGACGCCCTACCCCACTCTCTGCTTTTCGGCCCTCCCGGCTGCGGCAAAACCACCCTGGCCAGGATCCTGGCAACCCAGCTGGGACGCCCCTTTCATGAGTTCAACGCCACGACCCTCAAGATCGACGAATTGCGCAAGCTTTTTCGGGATTATGCCAACGCCCTGCAAAAGCCGCTGGTCTTCATCGACGAAGTCCACCGCCTGAGCAAGACCCAGCAGGAGGTGCTGCTGCCCTATATGGAGGAGCAGCGGGCCCTGATCATCGGAGCATCGACGCAGAACCCCTACTACGCCCTCACCGCCGCCATTCGTTCCCGCAGCCATCTTTTCGAACTCAAAGCGATCGACGATGCAGCGATGCGCCGGATGCTCGAACGGGTCCTGAAAGAAGAGGGAATCGCCGTCGAAGCGGAGGCCGCCGAATACCTGATCCACTCCAGCAGCGGGGATCTGCGGGCGATGCTGGGGCTGCTTGAGAGTGCCGCGGCCGTCGAACGGCCCGTGACCTTGCCTACTCTGCGCTCTTTGCGCTCCCAGGCGATCCGGGCCGGCTCCGCCGAAGCCGACAGCCATTACGATCTTGCCTCGGCAATGATCAAAAGCATCCGAGGCAGTGACGTGGATGCCGGGCTCTATTGGCTGGCCCGACTCATCGAGGGAGGCGAACCCCCCGAGTTCCTGGCCAGACGTCTGGCGATCCTGGCCGCCGAAGATATCGGCAATGCCAATCCCAACGCTCTGAATCTCGCCGCTTCCACTCTCACCATCGTCGAACACATCGGCTATCCCGAGGCGCGTATCCCTCTGGCCCAGTTGGTCATCTACCTCGCCTCCTCTCCCAAATCCAACAGTGCCTACAAAGCCGTCAATCGGGCACAGAAGGCGATCCGAGAAGGCACCCTCCTTCCGATCCCTCCTCAGATCAAAACCCACAGCAAAAGCTATTGCTACCCCCACGATCACGGAGGCTGGGTTGCGCAGGAGTATCTGCCCAAAAAAATGAAATTTTACGAAAGTAAGGGAATCGGTTTCGAAAAACGCCTGATGGAGTGGCAGCAGAAGATTCGGACAGAAAAGTCCTAAAGAGCAAAGAGCCTCTCTTTTGCTTGATTAGCATCGATGAGACCCGCTTGGAAATCTCCAGAAATTTTATCAATATTTTTCAAAAGATAGTCCCGAAACGGCGACGGAGACAAGCGGTTTTCCGCAAAAGAGCGTATGGCTTCAAAATCCGGAAACTGGGAAAGCATCTCCTTCCGTAGGGGACTTTGTCTCCAGATAAGTTTCGCTTTTTTCAACGGGACATCTTTTAGGACGAGAATCGGTTCTCCCAGAACATCTTTGGCATAGTATTTTTTCCAATCAATATTTTCCGCATATCCTGAAGTTCCGGCATCCGAAGAGACATTCACCCCGCTTTTGTTGACCAGGAAAAGTACCGCATACAAAAAGGCCGCTCCCACCACCAACAGAATAATCAGCCCTTTAAACATCTATTCCCTCTCTTCTTTCCAATTTTTATTGAATACCTCAACGACAATTTCTCATGATTATAACACAGAGAGTTTCTTGATTTCCAAGGAAAGAGTCTCAAAATATACGGAAAAATTTTGCGCTATGCTCTCCTCTAAGATAAACACTTCGAAGCATAACGGGAAACGAAAGTCCGGGAATCTGCAGAGGAGGCCCCAGCTCGATTTCCCGTTCAATAGAGTGCAGAATCTCCCGCGAAGCCCTCTTTCGAATATTCATAGAAGTCAAAGGAGTCAAGGCATCCACTCTTTTTCCGTCGAATCGAGCGATCTCATCTCCCAAAAAGAGGGAGTTCGCCCAGGCTCCTTCGATCTGTTCTTCCAAATAACGGGTCGCGCGAACGTTTTGCTCCCGTATTTTCAAAATCCCCATGACAACAATCGCAATCAGCATTACGGACACTAGAATTTCAATCAGAGTAAAGGCGTGGCGCGGACTTTTCATCAATAATAATTCCCCGAATCGTGCAAATCATCACTGTCTCTTTCCCACCGTTGAACCGCCTCCTGCAGAGTTGCATAGCGCACGGTATTCCCGAAATAGGTCGGTAGGTAATAGAAAGTACCGTCCGTTTCCACAATCATCCGATCACTGCTTCCGTCGGGATAATAGTTGTAGCGAAAACAGACAGGTTGATCGTGGAAACGTCCGAAATCGATGCGTTGAGGGTTTGAAAATTGATCGACAAGATAGGCTTTGAGTTTGTGAAGTCCCACATTCAATTTTTGAAACTTCTCTCTTCCCTCGCTGACATAGCATTCCGAGCAATCTTTGAGGCACACAAGTGTCCGGCGAGCCGGAGATGCCTCAGCGTAGAGCCCCTTGATACTTTCAATATCAAAACGTTTCGTTTTCGCTCCTCCTCCCGAAAAGGAGCGGATAAGGACCACATAAACAAGAGAGAGCAACATCACAACAATCAAAAGCTCCAGCAGCGTAAAAGCCGTCGTCACCTTTTTTTCAGAATGAGAATCACCTATTTTTGGCATCGACTGTAATAGATATCGGCTCCTTCTCCTTCTCCACCCTCTTTCCGATCGGCTCCGAAGCTGATCAGATCGAAAGAGTCGCCTTTTTTGACATAGAGGAAAGGTTGACGCCATGAATCTTTGGGAAGCTTTTCGAGGTAGGGCTTGGACGAGTAGTTTGGATACTTTTCCGCATCGGGATTGTGCAGCAGAGCCTCAAGCCCCTCTTCGGTGTCCGGATAGGTTCCGTTGTCCAGTTTGAACATTTTTAATGCCTGGGAAATGCTGCTCATCTGGGTACAGACCAGATCACGTTTCGCTTTTTCTCCCGCACCGATGAGGTTCGGAGCCACAAACGCAGCCAAAATTCCCAAAATCAGGATTACCACCAATAATTCCAAGAGACTGAACGCTTTTTTCATTTTGTTAATTCACTCCTTCGTTTGTCGAGCCGTAGAACTTATGTAGCTATAATAGCACAAAGAGTGCAAACGAAAAGGGTGGAGGATGGACGGAGTAAAAAAGCGCAAAGGGGTGACATTGTTGATCACTCTCTCCGTCATTGCCGCGATGTTGGCTCTAGTGGGCATTCTGATGGGGACTCTCTCTTCCGCCCGAGCCCATGCAGCTCACAATTCCGCCCTTTTGCAGGCTGATCTGTTAAGAAACGATCTCTCCCGACTGTTGGAGCGTTATCTGAAAGGTCATCCTTCGAAAGAGACACTCAGCACTATTTACTCCACACCGTTGACCCTCGCAAGCAAAGAGGGAGACTTCACTTTGACAGCGAACTGCAAGCCCTTTTACGACCGAATCCCTCTACAATGGCTTGCGGGAAACCGTGAAGATCCGAAACAGAGGCGGCGGGTTCTTCTCGCCCTTGATCTTTACCAACGTCTCACCGATGAGGCGCAGATCAAGGATCCGGATCTGTTGCTGGAGATGCTGCGGAGAACTCTTTCGGGGCGACATGAACGTTTCGGGATTTCCGACGGATTCCAAAGGAAAGAAAATCAAGGCATCGACCGACGTTCTTTTCAAAACCTGCTCGATGATTATCGATTTTCCGCGGACGATCCCAACGTCTACCGGATAGAATGGGAGCGCTATTTCCGTCTGCGGAGCCTCGGGAAAGAGACCGTGGGACTCGACAGCGAATATGTCGCTCCTGAACTCGTCGCCTATCTTTACGATCTCGACAGCAACGTAGTCAAAGAGGAGTATATTCCCGGTAAGCTGAAAGACTTTCTCAAGACCCTTGGCGAAGAGACGCGACGTTACCGATGGCTCTTTTCGCCCGCTCCCCCCAAAACCACCATGAATTGCCGGATGAGTTACGGTTTCAGAGAGGGGAGGTATAATGTGGATTTTCTATACGTAAACCGAAGGATTGAAGATTTTGACGTTCAAGCGATCCCCTAGACGAAAGATTTGGCTCTATCCTCAGATGCCCAAGCTCTCGGTAGAGGGAGAATACGATGCCGTTTTGGGACCTCAGCTCTACCTGCTCCACCGTGTCGACTTTCCGATTCGCTTCGCCCATCAGGCGCGGAAAATCGCCCCCTCGATCATGGAAGAGTTCGGAGCCAAACCCGACTGGATCTTCGAAGCGTATCAGGAGAAGGAGAGGTGGATCTTTCTCGCCTACGATCCCCGACAGATTCTGCATCAGTTCGAGGCGGCCTCGTTGAATCCTCGCAAAGTCAAACGTCTCTTTTTCGCCCAACAATTCGCCGAACATCTCTCCCGTCCCGTCAGTCTGGGGGAGAGGGAGATTTTGACGAACGTGAGAGGGACCGTGACGGTGCTTCCGGCGGAGTTTATCGACGAAGCCGTCGATGAAGAAGAACGACTCTCCACGCTTCCCGAACCTGCGAAAAGTTTTCCTTTCCGGGCACTGGAAGAGAACCGTGCGAAATGGAAGACTCGTGATCTCGCACTGCTCACCCTCGCGGCACTGCTCTTTGCCGGAGCCTGGATCGCCGAAGGCATCCGCGCCCATTCCGAACGGGTGCACCTGGAGAGAGAACTGCAAGAAAGCGCGCATGGCGATATGACATTGATCAGTTCCATCACTCGGCACAACATTTACGAGCGTTACGCTTTGATCGATCACAGACAACGTAACATCCGTCAGATATTGAAACGCCTCGGCAAACTGGTAAGCAAAGAATCAAAACTCACGTCCGTGCAAATCTCTCCTGAAGGCTACAATGCCGTCTTCGATGTCAAAAGCGACAAAATTCCTGCTCTTAAGCAGTTGGCGCTCTCTTATGAATTGCATCCGATCGTTCAGGGAGATCGTCTGATCGTGAAAGGCCGATGGAAATGAGACCTCTACATCAGAAAATCCTCCTACTCGGACTGTTCGCTCTGCTGATGGGGGCCTGGATCTATCGGACTTCCCAGCAGAGACAGCTTGAGCGCAGTCGTGAAGAGATCGGAAAAGCCCGACAGGAGATTCGGGAAATTTCTCAGATGAAAGCCCTCTGGGACCGAAAGGATCTTGGGAAAAAACTCGATCATCTTGTCCATACTCTGCCCGAAAGCACTCTCAAACGTTATGAAAAAAAACGCCACCGTGCCGATCTGGCACTGGAACATCTTGAGGGGAAAAGGCTCAATACCTTTTTACGCGGACTCTCGGTTCTACCTATTCAGATCGTTTCACTCAGCATCGCCCGGGAGGGGAAAGTTTATCGTCTGGAGTGCCGATGCAAATGGTAAAAAAAATATTCGTGATTCTTGTAGCTTTTTGGATCGCGACGATCCTCCTCGCTCCCAAGCGGGATCTCTATTTCTTCGCCCAGAAAAAACTGCAGGAATCCGAAATTCTCCTCAAAGCCGAAACGATAGAAGAGACCCCTTTCGGAGTGACACTGGAGAAGCTCCGCCTCTCTTACAACGGCCTGACTCTCGGAACATGGAAAGAGGTGCGTATTTGGTCCCTGATCTTCTACAGTGAAATCGATGCAAAAGATTTTATCCCTTCTGCGATGCTTCAGTACCTTTTCGACGGAAAGATTGGAAAGATGCGTTTGCGTTACAGCCTCCTCCATCCGAAAAGAATCACGCTCATTCTCTCCGGAACTCTCGGGACGGCAAGGGGATGGATCGATGTGAAAAAAAGGATAATCTTTCTGCAATGGACAAAAATCGGGAAACTCGGCTCCCTGCAAAAATATATGAAACGCGACAAGAGAGGATGGTATTATGAGCGACGGTTCTAAGCACAGTGCTCTTTGGTCTCTCACCCTTACGATTCTGATCGTTTTCGCTCTTGTCAAAGCTGGATGGACAGTGGTCGATTTCTTTTTTCTACCCGACAGTGAGACGGGAAGTGTTTCCCGAAGTTCCATCCGATCTCTACCCCACAATTTTCGTGTCGTCTCCAACGAAGCCCTTCCCAAACCCGCGCTCAAGAAAAAACCGAAAATCCGCGCTTCGATCCGGGATCTGAAACTGTTGGCCGTTTACCGGGGCGAGGGCCAAAGTCTCGCCGTGATCCAAAAAGCCTCCCGGGCACTCGTTGTCAGAAAGGGAGAGAGAGTCTTCGGCTATCTTTTGAACGAAATCGACGACCGTTCCGTCCTGCTTGAGCGCAACGGCAAAGAGTACCGTTTGGCGATCGAGACACCCAAAGTGGGTTCTCACGCGAAATTGATGCCCCTTTCTACACCACATGGTCCCTCCAAGCCTCCCGGAAATCCTCAGGAGATCCGTAAAGAGGGTGAAACCCTCGTCGTCCCGAAACGTCTGCTTTCGGAATATGCCAGAAATATCGATAAAATATGGTCCAACATAGGAATCGATCCGGTACAGAAAAACGGAAACCTTCAAGGATTTAAAGTTCGCTATATCAGACGGCGAAGTGTCTTCGCGAAACTGGGACTCAAACGGGGAGATCTCATCATCGGAATCAACGGAGAACCGATCGAAGATTTCGGAACCGTACAGGATCTGTTTCGCGAAGCGCAGGATCTTGATTCCCTGACTTTGACGATAAAACGTGGCCAAAAAGAGATGGAATTAGACTATGAAATTCGTTAGATATTTTTTGATCGTACTGCTCGTCTTTTCGCTCGGGACCGGGGCTGCCCCCTCTGCCGACGAAGGGATCAAACTGAACATCCGAAACATGGGTATCCAACAGTTTGTAGAAATGATCGGGAAGATCACCGGCAAAAACATCCTGATCAACGGACAGTTGAAAGGAAAGATCAACTTCATCGCCAACCGCCCTATCAAAAAGGGCTCTTTGTTCTCTTTGGCCAACTCGATCCTCGCCAGCAAAGGATACGCCCTGATCGATCACGGCGACTTCATGGAGGTCGTCAAAGCCTCGGAAGCGGCGGGCATGGGGCTCCAAGTCGGCAAAAGCGTCAAAGGGGAGACCATGAAGACGGTCCTCTTCCCGCTCAAACACAGCAACGCCGCCGTCATTCGTGCAAAAATCAGGCCGCTTCTCAACCGCAACGCCAAAGTCCTCTCTTTCAAAGAGAACAACCTCCTCGCCGTTACCGCCTATCCCAAAACGCTCCAATCGATCAAACAACTGATCCAGGCGATCGAAGAGTCGGGTCACCGCGGATCGATGGTCATCAAACTCAAACACGCCTCGGTCAATGACGTCTATACCAATGCTCTGAATATGTCAAAGCAGCTTTTCCCTCAGACGATCCCGGGTGAAAAAGTCGGTATTTACAAGGATCAGGCAAGCAATTCGATTATCCTGGTCGGCAAAAAGGAAAACGTCGACCAGATGGCCAAATATATCCGACAGCTGGATCGAAAAGGGGAGAGTGTCAGCCAGAAAATGTACGTTATCCCTCTGAAGAACTCCAACGTCGAGGATATGGAGAAAATTCTGGGCAAACTGATCAACCAGATGAACAATATGTCCACCCGCAGAACTCCGACGGCCAAAGGTTCAAAAAGTATCGGCAAAGCGATGGTTGTCGCCGACGTCGAACGCAATTCCCTGATCGTGCTGGCCACGGGAGAACAATACCGCAACATCATGCAGGTCGTCCGCCGAATCGACGTCGAAAAGCCGCAAGTCTTCATCAAAGCCCGCATCGTAGAGATCAACAGCAAACTGGCCCAGGCCATCGGAGCCAAATACGGCATCACCGGCGGCTGGCTCACCTCCCACGGACTGATCTCCGTCAACGGGAATATGGGCGGACAGGCCGTCAACTTCTCCCAGCAGCTTTTGAGCCTGATGAACAATTCAGACGGCAACTCCAGCTCGGGCTTCTCCTTCGGCGACGTCAAATCCCTCTTTGCCCTGGGGATCAACATCGATCTTCTCCAGCAGGACGGCGCCGCCCATGTCCTGAGCGAACCCTCGATTCTTTGCTCCAACAATATGGAATCCGAACTCTTCGTTGGTGAAACCCGCTCGATCCTCACCAGCTCCTCCAGCGGCGACAACAAAGACGACCTGGTCCGCAACAATTGGACCCGCGAAGATATCGGTCTGACCCTCAAAGTCAAACCCCGCCTCTCCAGCAACAACAAAGTCGCCCTCAAGGTCGACGCCATCATCGAAGACGTCGACGACAGCAGCGGGTACAACAGCCCCACTCCGACGACAACCAAACGCACCATCACCACCAACGCCACCGTTCGCAACGGTCAGACCGTCATCCTCGGCGGCTTGATCAAGAACCTGGCCGGGACCGCCAACAGCAAGGTGCCTTTCTTTGGAGACATTCCGATCATCGGACGCCTTTTTCAAGATACGGGCAAAGCCCAACGCAAAGTCGATCTCGTCATCTACCTGACCCCCTACATCGTCCGGCGGAGTCAGGATCTGACCCGCCTGAGAAAATTTCTCTCCGAGTTGGAATCGATCCAGAAACGCTACACCCGTTTCATCCATCAACAGTTGCAAAAAGGGGATGTCGGCTACGACCGGGAACCGGGAGAGAACATCGTACGAGGTTCAAAATCCCACGCCGGAAAAGCCGCAGGTTCCGGGCGAGCTCCCCGTCCCTTGGACATCCTCAACTCCAGGCCCTAAAATGTCACAGACGATGAAAATTCCCCGTCTCGAAGCGTTGGATCTCGAACCTTTCTGGGACGAGACGATCGACCACAAAACAGCCCTAAAACATCATCTTCTCTTTGCGAAATACAACGGAAAGACCATTGCGGTTCTCCATCCGGAGCATCTTCCCGAAGGCTTAAACCAGTTGGCACGGCTCCGACTCGATTATCCGATCTATCAGGCCGATGAAGAGAGTTACGAGCGACTGAAAAACAAATTTCTCGAGCTTCAGACCGGCAGCGAATTTGAAAAGATGGAGAGTACCTCGGAGGAGTTGATCGAAGCGGAATCCGATCTTCTCGAATTCATCCAAAACGCCCAGGATCTTCTCTCCAGCGAAGCCTCGGCACCGGTCATCAAACTCGTCAATTCCCTCTTTTTTCAAGCAATCAAAAAAGAGGCGAGCGATATCCATATCGAATCGCACGAACGCAAGGGAGAGGTGCGCCTCCGCATCGACGGTGCCCTAAAAAAACACCTTGACCTGGATCGACGGATCACCCAACTCGTCATCAACCGGATCAAAGTCATCTCCAGCCTCGACATTTCGGAAAAAAGGATCCCCCAGGACGGTCGGACCCAGGTGAGCATTTCGGGCAAGACCCTTGACGTACGGGTTTCCGTACTTCCTACCTACCACGGAGAGCGGGTGGTGATGAGGATTTTGATGCAAAGCGAGCATATTCCCAGTCTCGAAGAGCTCGGTTTCGATCGGGAAATCACCGGCGCGTTCTACCGACTGCTGGCCCACTCCCACGGAATGCTCCTGGTGACCGGTCCTACCGGTTCGGGGAAATCCACCACACTGCACGCTTTTTTGCAGTACATCAACTCCCCCGACAAAAATATCCTCACCATCGAAGATCCGGTGGAGTACAATGCCGACAACATTAACCAGATCCAAGTCAACGAAAAGGTGGGACTCACCTTCGCCGCGGGGCTGCGCTCCATCCTGCGCCAGGATCCAGACGTCGTAATGGTCGGGGAGATCCGCGACCACGAAACAGCCGAGATCGCCGTACAGGCTTCCCTCACCGGGCATCTGATGCTCTCGACGCTGCACACCAACGATTCGACCTCCGCCCTGACACGCCTGAGCGATATGGGGATCGAAAAATATCTTCTCTCTTCCACACTGCTCGGCGTCCTTGCCCAGCGTCTGGCCCGGAAACTCTGTGAACACTGCAAAGCTCCTGTCCGTCTCGACGAAGCAAAATGCGAAGAGGCGGACCTCGACTGTTCACGGAGCTATTACCGGGCCGTCGGGTGCCGGGAGTGCGATTACACCGGTTACAAAGGCCGCCAGGCCGTCGGCGAACTTTTCATCCTGGACGACGATGTCAAACGCATGATGGATCAGGGACTCAACGATCATGAGATCCGCGACCGACTGAAACGGGCGGGAATGCTCACCATCTCCGACCGTCTTCGCCGGATGATCATCGAGGGAAAAACCAGCTATGAGGAAGCCCTGCGTGTCGGCCTGATGGATGGATGAGATGCTACGTCGCTCCGCGTTTACTCTGATCGAAGTTCTCGTCTCCATCGCACTGATTTCACTCATCCTCCTCGGTCTCTATCGAAGCCTCGATATCCAGCGGGATTCCAACCGGCGAATCCGGGAACATCTGCAAACAGCGCTGCAAGCCAATCGCTCCGTCAAAGCTCTTTATCTCGATCTACTCGAAAGCGACGGAAACCTCACAATTCATCAGGGAGATTTCGATCGTCTCTGCATCGAAAAAACTTCCCATTCTCTCTACCAACTCTATCGTCCAAAGGTCTGCTGGCTCATTACCAAAAGGGATCGGAATCTCCTTCGGGTCGAGGGACTCGATTTTTCGCTTCCCCTCAAAGAAAATTCTACAGTTGCCGTAGATCGCGTCATGCAAGGAATGACACTCTTCGATCTTTATCGTCAAAAGGGGAAGATCCTTGTGCTTTTGCAACGTGGAAATCGCAAGCCCATCGCTTTCATGGTTCAGGGACTCGAAAAAGCAAAGATGACAAAAAAGAAAAAATCCAAGCCTAAAAAAGAGGATGCAAGCAAAAAAGGAGGAGGAACAAAATAATGAAAATCGAAAAAAGCATCTACGAAAAAGCGGGGCTCTTCTATCTTGGGAAAGATGTCGACCCCCAAACCCTCGAAGCCACGGAACTTCTGACCCTGCTCAAAAGCAAAGACTTCACCACGCATGCCGCCATCATCGGAATGACCGGCAGCGGTAAGACGGGTCTGGGAATCGATCTGCTGGAAGAGGCGGCCATCGACCGGATTCCGGCGATTGTCATCGATCCCAAAGGTGACATGGGCAATCTCCTACTCACCGATCCCCAGTTCCGTCCCGAACGTTTCCGCCCCTGGATCGAGGCCGAAGCCCGCAGCAAGGGCGAAGAGCCCGAAACCCTGGCCAAACAGGTGGCCCGCACCTGGAAAGAGGGGATCGAAAGCTGGGGACAAGACAGCGAAAGAGTCGCGCGGTTTCATGCCGTTCCCAAAGTCATCTACACCCCGGGCAGCCAAGCGGGCATTCCCATCAATTTGGCCGGTACCCTGCGTCGACCACCCGAAGCGATCCTTACCGACAGCGACGACCTGGCCGCCTATCTTCAAAGCACCGTCGCGGGGCTGCTGGCACTGCTGGGCATCGAAGCCGATCCTCTTGAGTCCAAAGAGTTCATCCTCCTCTCTCAGATTCTCAGCCGCGCCTGGAGCGCCGGGGAGGATTTGGATATCGGCACGCTGGTAGGCCGCATCGTCCAGCCCCCCTTTCAAAAAATCGGCGTGCTGCCGCTGGAGAGTTTCTATCCCGAAAAGGAGCGCTTTCGCTTCGCCACCCGCTTCAACGCCGTCATCGCCTCCCCCAACTTCGTCAATTGGCTCAGCGGCGAAAGCCTGCAGATCGAGCGGCTCCTTTACGACGAGGCGGGCAACGCCAAAATCTCCATCTTTAGCATCGCCCACCTCAGCGATAAAGAGCGGATGTTTTTCGTCACCCTGCTGCTCAATCGTCTCATCGCCTGGATGCGGACCCAAAGCGGTACGAACCGGCTGAGGACGCTTCTTTATATGGACGAAATCTACGGCTACTTCCCTCCGGTGAAAAACCCGCCCTCCAAAGAGTCCATGATTACTCTGCTCAAACAGGCCCGCGCCTACGGCCTTGGGGTGGTGCTGAGCACCCAAAACCCTGTGGATTTGGATTACAAAGGGCTCTCCAATATCGGCACCTGGTGTATCGGACGGCTCCAAACCCGCCAAGACATCGAACGGGTCATCGACGGACTGGGAGGTAAGGCCGACGAGCAGCTCAGTCGCGAAACAATCGCCCGGACCCTGGCCAATCTGCCCAAACGGACTTTCTTTCTCAAAAGCGCCCATCTGCAAGGGATTAGGCTCTTTACCACCCGCTGGGTTATGAGCTACCTCAAAGGCCCCCTGAGCAAAGAGGAGATCGCCCGCCTCATGGCTCCGCTAAAGTCGAAAGCATCGGCACAGAGCGCCCCCTCCAAGACCGCCGATGTCGCCCCCTCGGGCGAAGAGGGCGCTCCGGTTTTGGATCCCTCCATCCCTCAGCGTTTCGAACCCGATCCCGCCGGTGCGCGCCGGTATCGTCCCTGCTTGGCGGCCCATGCCCGGGTGGCCTTTCATGATGCCCGACGAGGAATCGACGAAAGCGTGGAACACCGTCTCTTTTTGCCGCTTGATCCCGAGACGGAGCGGCCCGACTGGTCCCAAAGCGAAGAGGAGGATCTGCCCTTCGAGCGCTGGCCCGCCAACCCTCCTTCCCGTGCCCGCTTTTTGCCTCTACCCTTCTTTGTCACCCAAGACCGGGAGCTCAAAAAAAGCACGAGATCCCTGAAAGAGACCCTCTACCGTAACGAACGGCTCACTCTTTATCGTTGCCGCAAACTCAAGATGGAATCCGAGCCCAACGAGGAGGAGACCCACTTCCGCCTCCGCATCGAGGATCGCCTCCGCGAACTCAAAGAGGAGGCGATCGAAAAACTCAAAGAGCGCTACGCCGCCAAAGAGGCCCGACTCCAGGAGCGTCTGCAACGGGCGCGGGAACGGGTCGAAAAGGAGCAAGAAGATCAAACCAGCTCCCTTATCAGCGTAGGCGCCTCGATCCTGGGGGCGCTTTTCGGCGGACGGGGACCCACCGCCGGCAAAATCGGCACCGCCATCAACCGCAGCGGCCGGGTGCTCAAAGAGCGTGGAGATCTGAGTCGGGCCCAACAACGCCTCGAGGAGCTCCAAGAAGAGATTGAAGCTCTGGCCGAAGAACTGGAGGAGAAGATCGACGCCATCGACGAGAAATACTCTTCCGACAACTACCCCGTCGAATCCTTCCTCCTGCGCCCCCGCAAAAGCGACATCACCGTCGACACGCTCGTTCTGGCCTGGAGACCGGAAATGTTTTGAAATTTTCAATAAGGAAAATATGTGGGAAAATCGTCCATCTTACCGATGATCGATGCAAATGAGGTACTGGCGCCCATTCAAATTACAAGTGCAATTTTTGGGTTTAAAGTCCGCAGCTTCCACCCTCGACACTGAAGCTGTTTTGATAGCCGCATTCCAGACAACGATAGGTCAAGAGCTTCGGACCGCACCCTCCTCCTCTCTGATCGCTAAGAACGATGCTTTTGGAGCGGCATCGGGGACATTCTCCTTTTTCTATTATCTTCAACTGTTCGTTTTTGTCACGCAGATAGTAGACATACCCGGCCACACTGCCGCCGCCTACGATCAAAAAAAAGAGTAGAAGATAGGGGTCGATGGAAAACTCCTCTTACTTTAGTCTTCGATTTTTTTCAAAATCTTCTCTTCACTCAGCTTGACGAGATCTTCCGAGAGATTTTTTCCCAGTTTCTCTTTGACATCGGGGTCGATGCGCTCGAGGAGTTCTTTGTTGTGCTCAGAAGGAAAGGCGAGATGCCATCTTTTCGGATTTTCATTTCGCACGATACGCATCACTTCATCCGCAATCTCTTTGAGAAGACGATGCTCAATCTCCAGACGTATGTTGTGAGGTTCTCCGCTCTCTCCCGCCCCGTGAGGAGCTTTCTTCCGTCCGACTTTGTCGGTCAACTCTTCCGAAAGTTTCCGATGTGCCTCTACGAAATCGACCGCCGTTACAAGTTTCATCCGCAACGCATCGATCAGTGTTCCTTTGTTGTGCTTATGACTGGTATGGGCATCGTCTTTGGGATTGATCACCAACTCCTCTTCGACACGATATGCTTTGAGCTCTCCCATATCTCCGACGATGATCAAACTCTCCAGTAACTCTTTTTTCATTCACGACCTCCTGTTTCTGTTTTTTTCTTTTTGTATATCTAAGTATAACATCATTGCTGCGGTGACAAAGGAAAGGAAAAGGGTAAGAGTCAAAAAGATAAAAAATATTATCGGGAGAATTTATAAGAAGAGATGAGATAACGCAGGATTGTCGAATCGATCGGACTATTGATCTCTCCTCCCGCAGGAGGAGTTTACGCCGATCAGTCGGCGAGGATCTCTTCGAGGGTGATGTAGTCTCCGACCCGGCCGGTCATCGGCTCGACGTCGGTATTGACAGGCAGAGTCTTCTTACCGGGTCTCCAGCCTGCGGGGCAGACTTCGCCGGTTTTGTAGGCGTGCTGATGCGCCTGGATCTGGCGGATGAACTCGTTGACGTTCCGGCCGACCGGGGGAGCCTGGACTTCCTGGGCGACGATGACACCGTCAGGGTTGATCAGGAAGCGGCCGCGCAACGCGATACCGGCATCCTCGATCAGTACGCCGAATTTGCGGCTCATTTCGTGAGTAGGATCGGCCGCGATGGTCAGTTTGAGGCCTTCGAGCAAGGGCTCAGTCTCCGCGAAGCGCTTGTGGCTGAACTTGGTGTCGGTGGAGACCGCCAGGACTTCACAGCCCAGCTCTCCTTTGATGGTATCCAGGTGGGCGTTCATCGCCGCGATCTCGGTCGGACAGACGAAAGTGAAATCTGCAGGGTAAAAGCAGACGACCGTCCACTTTCCTTTATAATCCTCGCTGCTCACCTCGGTGTAGTGTCCGGTCTCGGCGTTGTAAGCCTCGGCCTTGAATTCGGGCATATTTTTCAGGACCAGGACACCTGCCTGAGTCGCTACGTTAACGTTTTCGTTCATTTTGTTTTCCTCCTGTGTTTGGGTTTTGTCGGCTTCGTTCGAAGCGGTAGGTTGATCGCATGCCATATTCGGCTCCTTAACTTAGGATGGCGAAAGTTTAACACAAAGGATAATTATTATCAAGTACTTTTAACTATCCTCAAAACTTTTTCTCGCACCGTCATTATGACAAAGCCTGGAAAACAAATTGTAAACAGGCGACTCAACTTTTCTCCAATTTTTTAGCTTTTTACACGATGCGGTACTATATCGCTTTAATTTCGTCGAAAAGGAAAAAAACTATGGCTGTAGACCTCTCCCCCGATGCGATCGCCGCACTCCACCGCAAAGCCCGACGCCAAAATGACGACCTCTACACCTTTTTGAAGAGAGAACTCCCCGATCTTGGCGTCGAGGAGAGGTTGCAGACTCTTGCTGCGGTTTTGAACGACCATCTCGAGGAGTATCGCTGGGAAGATGACGACGAACTCAGAGACGAAGGTTATATCGTCAAACGCTTCTACCCCCTTCCGGAATCCAACGATGCCTAGAGAAAACGCAGACCTAGGAAGCGCCCTGCGACGCTATCGGGCGCTGATGCTCGAGGGGGCATACTTCGAAGCGCACGAAGTCCTCGAAGAGGCGTGGCACCCTCTACGTCGCGCCGACGACCCCCGCCGCCATCTGGCCAAGGGACTCATCAACGCCGCCATCGCCCTCGAGCATCTCCGGCGCAACCGCTCCAAATCCCGCCGGGTCGCCCTCAAGGCGATGCAAGCCTACGATCGGAGAAAAGCTCCGCTTCCCTCATCCACGGAGTGTCGTGAAGAGTTTCGAATCTGCTGCGATACGGTCGAAGAGTTGCGAGGAGAGTGGGGGATTTAAAGATCAGTCGCAAGTCGCAGGCACGGAGCTTCGCTCCTCAATCCCGAAAGCAGAAGCCTTCGGCTTGCAATGCCTCTTTCAACCGTTCGACGATGTCTCCCTGAAACTCCAGGGTCTCTTCCCGGATTGTCCCGCCGGTGCCAAGGCGCGATTTGAGCCGTTTGAGCAGTGCACGGATCTCCTGCGCAGATAAAGCGAAGGGCCCGGAGAGCGTCACCCATTTCCCCCGGCGTTTCTCCCGCCGAAACCGTAGACGATGTTTTTCGGGAGCCCGGGTCTCACCGGAGGACTCTTTTCCCTTCGGCTTCTTATTGTCCGCGTGCCACCCTTCGTCGAATTTCGCTCCCATTTCGAAAAGTTTCTCTCTCATCATTCTCTCCTCTTATCTTGTCGTGAATAAAAAGTTTTAACCCAAATTATGCAGTAGAAAGTGCGCCAGATGTGTCGATGCTCGGTGTGTAGGGGTGCACAGCCAAAACGTAGGCGCACCCGGAGGGTGCGTCGAGGCTTTGGATGTGTCGCCCATGCCGCCGATGATCGATGCAGATGGCGTGCCGGCTAATGCATAGTTTGGGTTTAATCAATTAAGCCCTCTGAATAACGTGCAAGAGAGGTTTCACACGATGGCGACAAAGGAGCACTCAACCCGTGAAGCGGGCGCTCGCGTTTGCGACTGCCAGAGTCATCGAGTGAAACCGGAGTTTTTTCGGAACACTCAATTTCTATCGAAAAGAATCCCCAGTATCACTTCCAGGAAAAGCAGGATCACCATCGTCCAGTAGAGCATCCTCCAGCTCGGCCAGCGCATCACTCCACCTCGTAGATCACTTCCCGCTTCTTCCCCTTCTCCTGGATCTCCAGCAGATGCATCCCCTCCAGAGGAAGCGCGAGGACCTCATCAAGATTTGTCGCCTTCGCCAGAGCGATTTCCCGGACCATTCTCCCTCGCCACATTTTGGCCCAGTGGCTGACCACTTTGCCGTTTTTGAGGAATTTCATCGTCGTAAAAGCTCGGGAAGGTTTGTAAAAGCGATCGTAGAATCCCGCCCGCAGATCGAGGATCTCCTCTTCGGCCAGCCAGGCATCCAACAAAGCGGAGGCGGCTTCACGATAACGCTTCTCCGGAGCTATCCCCGCGATCGCGGCTCCCTGCTTCACCCGATAGTCCGGGATCCGATCCGCAGCCCTCAGCGGGCCGAAAAGGTTGGAGAAAATCACGAGATTGCCGTCCAGAAAACTTTGGGCTTCCGGCGGCAACGACGGGTAGTCCAGCGCATCGAAAGCCACACCGTCGTAGCGAAGTACCGCCTTCATCACCGGAGCCTTGCAGGGATGGAGCCGGGCGTATCGGGCGATCTGATCAGGCTTTTTCAGGCCGAAAAGCTCTTGCAACTCCTTCGGATCTCCCCGTTCGAGAATCCCTTCGTAGAGATCCAAAAGCTCCTCTCGCAGCGGACAGAGCGTATCGAACAGCAGCGCACAGGGATCGAAACACCCCTCTCCCCCGCTGCGTTTTCCTTCGCTGGGCGCCAGAAGAATCTTCACGTCAGCCTCAGGAGAGGATCCACTCTCTGGCCGCTTCGATGTCGGTGAAAAAACGCATCTCCCCCCGGGCGAAATGTCGGAAAAGCTCTACAGAAATTTCTTCCCACTTTTTCGTCCCGACGACGGCAATCTTCTTGAACTTGTCCTTGATCTCAAGACCGAAGCGCATATCGTCCAGCGCCGCCTCGAAACTCCACCCCTCGAAATTCCGCATATCGACAAGAAGATCGAGCTCTTTCTCTCCCGCGGCTTCGATGGCCCGCTCGATGACAGGGATCATCACCTGATAATCTCTGTGGTGTAATTTGCCCTGCATCCGAAGCTCCAGATACTCCCGCTCTCCTTCGGCACGAATTACAATACTTACTCCCCGGGTATCGATCTCTATGGACATAGTACACTCCTTTGAAACGGTTTTTCAAGAAATTATAACCCACTCTCCGATTTACCCCGGATTAAGGCTTTGTGAAGTAGTATCGATATAATTCTGATAAATTTTATCCGCATTAAGGAGATGCCTATGCAGGTCTATTTGGACAACAACCGCCTCACGCAGGTCGATCCCCAGGTCCTCGGCGCGATGGAACCTTTCTTGAAAGAGCCCTACGGAGACCTTCACGCGCTCCACGCCCGGGGGGCCTCCAGCCGCAAAGAGTTTCTCAAAGCGTTGGAAAAACTCTACGCCGGCCTCCACGCTCCCGAAGAGAGCGACATCTTTTTCAGCTCGGGGAGCGCCGAAAACCACAGCACTCTGCTGATGGGGATCTACAGCGGCCTGATCCTCACCGGCCGCAAAAACAACCTCATCATCAGTGAACGCAGTGATGAGGCGATGATGGAGGGGGCCGGCTTTCTCGAGAGCCAGGGGTGCAAAGTCCACAAACTTCCCGTCAACAAAGAGGGGATCGTCGATCCCGAAAGCCTCTACGACTACCTCACTCCCCACACGGCACTGGTCTCGGTCCCGATGGTCGATCCGGAGAGCGGGGCGATCAATCCGGTCGAAGAGATCGCCGAAATTTGCCGACGCTACGAGGTTCCTTTCCATACCGACGCGACTCACGCTCTCGGCAAAATCCCCATAGACGTGCAGGCTTTCGATCCCGATCTTTTGAGCTTCGGAGGAGAAGCGATCCACGCCCCCGCCGGAATCGGCGCCGTGTATCTCAAGGATTCTTTCGAATGGATGCCGACGATTTTCGGTGCCCGCAATCCCTGGGAACGCTACCGCGGCGGCCCCCTCAACCTCGCCGGGGCCGTCGGCCTGGGCAAAGCGATCGAACTCGCCAGCGATGCCCTGGAGTTCGAGATGGAAGATACCCGGGATCTGCGTGACCGCCTCGAAGAGGAGCTGCGCACTCTTCCCGGCGTCACACCGCTGGTCGCCTGGGCCCTGCGGGTCCCCAATACCGTCCTCTTCGCCGTCGAAGGGCTCGAGAGCGAACTGATGCTCTACGAACTCGACCGCGGCGGTGTCGAAGCGTACGCCTGTACCGTGCAACCCTTCGGCAACTGGCAACGGCGCCCCGTCACCGACGCTCTGGGACTCGACCCCCGGCTCAAGCACAGCACCGTCGGTTTCGCCCTCAGCCGCTTCACGACGGAAGAGGAGATCGACCATACAATCAAAACATTCAAAGAGATGCTGGAGTATCTTCGCAGCTTCTCCACTTTCAAGGAGCTTTCTTATGAGCAAAAGTGAAACCCTGCGCAATCCCTTCTGGGAAGATTTCCGCTTCAAGGTCCAGATGCTGATCGAGCGTCCGAAAAACAAAGGAGTCTTGAGCGAGGAGGAGGCCCAACAACTTCAGGCCGATCTGGCAGTTCACGACTACGGGCGTCCGGAGGAGGGGATGCAGCTTCGTTGGTACTGGGCTATCGACCGCGAGAACGGCCGCGTCGTTGCTTGCCGCTATACCCTTTTCGGCCCTCCGGTCCTGCTCGCCATCGCCGATATGGCCGCCCTGCTGGTACGCAACAAAACCCTCGAGGAGATCGAAAAGATCAACTACAAATCTCTGGAGTACTTCCTCAGAGACAATCCCGTCGATCCCGCCCTGCCGCCTGAACGGCGCTTCGCTCTGACCTTCGTCCTGCGCTCACTCGCCTCGGCCGTCGCCGCTCAGCGGGGAGAGAGGCCGGAGGCATCCCCTCTGGTCTGCGAATGCGCCGGCATCGACAAAGCGACCGTCGAAGCGGTGATCCGTGATTTCGACCTCCAAAGTGTCGAAGAGATTACGGATTACACCCGAGCCGGTGCCTTTTGCAAAGAGTGCATCGCCCCGGGCTTGAGCCCGAAACCTAGGGAGTATACGCTAAGCGATCTGCTCAAAGCCACGCGCCAGGAGATGGAGGAGGAGCGATCCACCCAGTCCTCGGTCCCCGAAAAACCTTTCAAGGAGATGAGCCTCGACGAAAAACGGGCGGCCATCACCGCTGTCATCGATCGCTACATCCGGGATATGCTCGTGATGGACGGCGGAGATATGGAGATCCTCGACGTCAAAGAGAACGGAGAGCATACCGACCTCTACATCCGCTACCTCGGAGCCTGCAGCGGCTGCGCCAGTGCGAGCACCGGTACCCTTTTTGCCATCGAAGGGATCCTCAAACAAAAACTCGACCCCAATCTCCGCGTCCTCCCCCTTTGATCCGGCGGTTGTCAAGCCGGATTTGAGGCTAAAGCCTTCGATTCTAGAGTTTCTGTGTAAACAATCCTGTCAACATCCGTAAATCAATACCGACAAGCAAGACAGACACACTTTCACCAATCTGCTTTCCCAAACGGAAACGCTTGGAAGCCCCAATCCGACGACAGTTCTTTGCGTTTTCTTTTTCTTTGTTTCGTTTCTCTTTTCTTTGTCGCAAAACAAAGAAAAAGAAATGAAAGAGAGAAAGATCAAAATTCAAGGATGGATAAAAAAGAAAAGATTAGAAAACTATGGTGAAGAGGTGAAAAAATGGACGGCCTCAAACGGCCATCCGAAGAGAGCCTGCCTTACTTTCCTGCAGGAGGAGTAGGCTTGGGGATGAAGAGCTCGGGCTGGAACTTGTAGGTCCAGGGCAGGCCGGCATTCTTCCATCCGTTGAGATCACGACGATGAGTCTTTTTATTCATATCCCCTTCGAAACCGGTAGTGATGGTGTAGGCTTTCTTGTAACCGGCTTTGTAAAGTGCGGTCGCAGTCATTCCGGAACGGTCACCGGAGCGGCAAATGACGATGACGGGATCCTCTTTGCTCAAGCCTTTGGCTTTGAGAGCGGCATCAAACTCCTGAACCAGCTGGGGATTTTTCCAGCTGGCGAACTTCTTATGCCCTTTTTTGGTCATAATGAATTTGGAGTAGTCGATGTATTTGAAAGGAATGTTTTTGTCCAATCCTGCGGCATGACCGACGAAGAGAACTTCCGCAGGCGTCCGTACATCGACAAAGAGGACTTTGGAAGGATTGGCTTTGATCATATCGAAAGCCTCTTTGGGTGTCAGGTAGAGCCCTTGGGGAGTTTGCTTGGCTTTCTTGGTAGGCTTTTCAGCAGCATAGAGGCCTGTGACGAAGGCACTCATCAGACCGAAGATCATCAGAAGAGACATCAGTTTTTTTGTCATTACGACTCCTTATCAATAAATTGAACTGAATGCTATCACAAGAAATATTAAATGAACATTAAAAAATATAATATTTCTATCTTTACCTACAACTTTAGTCTCTCAATGAAGAATCTCTTCTATGAGTAATTGCAAGGTACTCCGCCCATTGAAACGGTTCTCACCGAGTGTGCAGATCAGGTCGATCGACTCTCCCGAACGATACTCCCCTTGCGTCCGAAAGGCGATCCCTTCCACGGTCCCTGCTCCAGCCTCGAAAAGAAATTTCAGATGCTCTCCCTCCGCTCCCAGCTTCCGGACATTTGCGATTCGTGCATCGCGGACGATGAATTTGGGGCGGGGATTTCCGTGGCCGAAGGGTTCGAAGGCTTCCATCGCCCGGTAGAGCTCCCAATCGATCTCCTCCAGAGGCAGAATCCCCAAAAGATCGGGATCACGATATTCGGCACGGCGACACTTCTCACCCGAGTGCTCCAATGCCCGCCGAAAAGGTTCCAGCGCTTCAGCACGGAGTGAAAGCCCCACCGCCGCTTTGTGTCCGCCGAATTTGTCCAGGTACTCCCGCGCTCCGTCGACCAGAGCGAAAAGATCGCAATCACCGAAGCTCCGTCCGCTCCCCTTGTAGCCGTTTTCCGTCGCGGTCAGGACCAGCGCGGGACGACGATAGTGACGCGCCAGACGGGCCGCGACGATCCCGAGCACTCCCTCGTGCCAATCCTCCCCCGCCGCGACGATTACCGCCGGATCCCCTTGGACGGTAGCCATCGCCTCTTCGGTGATTTCCCGCTCCATCGATTTGCGCCGCTCGTTGAAGCCCTGCAGCGTCGTCAGAAGCGATCGCGCCTCATAGATATTCGGCGCACAGAGATAATCGCAGGCGATCGACGCATCCTCCATCCGTCCGGCGCTGTTGAGGATCGGCGCCAAGCCGAAGGCGATCTCTTCGGCGGAAAAAGACTCTTTGCCCGTCGCTTCACGATAGGCACGGACGTAGGGGCGCCGACTGCGGGCAAGCTGCCGCAGGCCGCTTTCCACCATCGCCCGGTTGATGTGCTGCAGCGGCATGATGTCGGCGATCACCGCCAAAGCGACATACTCCAAGTAAGCGCGCATATCGACCTTCGCTCCCAGTTCCCGGCGAAGCGCGGCACAGAGATACCACGCAATCTGCGCTCCACAGACCTCCTCGTGGGGGAAGGTACACTCAGGCTGCTTCTGATCGACGATGGCGTAGGCATCGGGCGGAGTCTCGGGGACGATATGGTGGTCGGTGATGATGAGGTCGATCCCGCGCTCGCGACAGATCCTCGCCGCATCAAGCGCGGAAATCCCATTGTCGACGGTGAGGATCAAATCCGCCGAATCGATACGTTCGAGCAAGGTAGGGGAAAGTCCGTAACCGTCCCGAAAGCGGTTGGGGATGATCCACTCCAGCGATGATCCGATTTCGTCGAAAAAGAGCCGCATCACCGAGGTGGCCACCACTCCGTCGACGTCGTAATCTCCGATCAAAACGATCCTCTCCCGCTTTCTAATCGCCCGGACAATCCGCTCGACCGCACGATCCATATCTTTGAAAGCGGAAGGGTCGGGCAGATCACCCAAACCGAGAAGAGGGGAATCGAAACGTTCACGCAGCAGACGCAGAAGCGTCTCGCGATTCAAAAGAGGGTAAGTACGCATCTACTCCCGAGACTCCGAAGCCGCCCGGATAAAGGCGAGAATCGCGGGATTGGGATGCTGGAGACGTGAAGTGAATTCGGGG
Source organism: Campylobacteraceae bacterium (assembly GCA_027080995.1). Classification (GTDB taxonomy): domain Bacteria; phylum Campylobacterota; class Campylobacteria; order Campylobacterales; family Sulfurovaceae; genus Nitratifractor. The sequence continues at coordinate 59,374 of JALWNT010000118.1, forward strand.
TGGAACTGTACCCCGAGGAACCAGGGATGATCGGCCACTTCCACCGCTTCGATCAAGCCCTGGGACTCTCCGCTGACGATCATCCCGGCTTTTTCGAGCTCTTCACGATAGGCGGGGTTGGCTTCGTAGCGGTGGCGGTGACGTTCGAAAATCGTCTCACTGCCGTAAGCTTCGGCGAGTTTGCTTCCCGGCTTGACGTCGCAACGGTATTCGCCCAGGCGCATCGTCCCCCCCAGAGGCGAAGTGGTCGTACGTACCTGCCGGGTTCCCGAAGCGTCGATGAATTCGTCGATGAGATAGACGAGGGGGTGGCGGGTGTTCTCATCGAACTCCATCGAATTGGCGTCTTCGTATCCCAGGACATTGCGGGCGTACTCGACGAGACTGAGCTGCATCCCCAGACAGATTCCGAGGAAGGGAATCTTTTGCTCCCTGGCGTAGCGGATCGCTTCGATCTTGCCTTCGACGCCCCGTTGACCGAAGCCGCCGGCGACGAGGATCCCCTCGACGCCGCTGAGAAACTTTTCGCTGCCTTCTTCTTCGATCTTTTCGCTGTCGACCCAACGGATTTTGACACGGCTGTCCAGATGGGCCCCGGCATGGATCAACGCTTCGGTCAAGGATTTGTAGGACTCTTTGAGATCCAGATATTTCCCGACGAAAGCGATGGTCACTTCGCCGGAGGGAGCGATGATCCGGTTAACCAGAGAGTTCCACTCATCCATTTTGGGAGAGAGTTCTCCCAACTGCAGCTGCTGCGATATGGGAGTGAGGACATCCTGACGCAGGAAGCTGATAGGCACCTGGTAGATCGTCGCGGCATCGATCGCTTCGATGACGCTGCGCTCGTCGACGTCACAGGAGTAGGCGATCTTGCGTTTGAGATCCTGGGGGACGGGCTGCTCGGCGCGCAGGATGATCATATGCGGGGCGATCCCGATGCGTCGAAGCTCCTGGACCGAATGTTGGGTCGGTTTGGTCTTGAGCTCTCCGGCAACTTTGATATAGGGAAGGAGCGTGACGTGGATATTCATCACGTTGCTGCGTCCGAGCTCGTGTTTCATTTGACGGAAAGTTTCGAGGAAGGGAAGCCCCTCGATGTCTCCGGTGGTTCCCCCCAACTCGACGATGAGAATCTCCTTGCCTTCTCCCGCCAATTTGATCCGATCTTTGATTTCATTGACGATGTGCGGAACTACCTGAATAGTTTTGCCCAGGTATTCGCCTTTGCGTTCCTTTTCGATGACCGATTTGTAAATCTGCCCGGTGGTGAAATTGTTGGCTTTGGTCAAGGAGGTATCGAGAAAACGTTCGTAGTGTCCCAGATCGAGGTCGGTCTCCGCACCGTCTTTGGTGACGAAGACTTCGCCATGCTCCAGGGGAGACATCGTCCCGGGGTCGACATTGATGTAGGGGTCGAGTTTCAGGACTCCGACGCGGAAGCCCGAGGCTTTGAGCAAAGTCCCAATGCTGGCGGCGGTGATTCCCTTGCCGAGTGAACTGAGCACGCCTCCGGTGATGAAGATATATTTGGTTGCTTGATCCTGCATGGTTTTTTGCGCTCCTACGCGATAATGGGCATGATGATGGTGATGAAATTTTCGTCTTTGACGAGGAAAGGTAGCGTTGATTCATTCAATCCCATTGTAAACTGATCATGATCGATTTGTGCGAGAAAATCAAGAAGATATTTGCTGTTGAAAGAGATTTCAAACTTGTCGCTAATCCCTGTATGCAATTCAATCTCTGTTTTTGCTTCTACATTGTCGGATGAGAGTGAATTGAAAAGTACGACATCAGAGAGGAAAGTGATTCGAATGTCGTGAGAGATGGTTGTGATCATCCGAATGGCATCAAGCATTTCCCGTTTGGGAAGGGTGATTTGATATTTGAGGCTTTGGGGAATGATTCGTTCGTAGTCGGGGAATTTTCCATTGATCAGTCGGGTAAAAAAGAAATAATTTTCATTTTTGACGATGAGGGTGGTTTCATCGTAATACATCTCTATGCGATCGAGAAAAAGCTTTTGGATTTCCAGAATGGCTTTTTTGGGAAGAATCAAGGAGAGTTCTTCGGGAGAATCGTTGGGGATGGTAGCGATGGCCAAACGCCGGGTATCGGTTCCTACCAGATCGGTATGGTCTCTTTTGATATTGACAAGAGCTCCGTTGAGTTCATATTTGGGGTTGTTGGTATCGATGGCAGGAGTGATCTTTTTGAGATTTTTGATGAGATTGAGAGAATCCAGGGTAATTCGAGGCTTTTCATCAATCGTTGGGAAATGTGGATAGCTTTGGGGATCGAAGACGGGGAGTTTGAATTTGGAGTGTTTCTGTTTGATAAGAAGGAAATTGTCAAAAAGTTCAAGGATGATCTCTTCCTCTTTGAGAATTCGGATAATATCGAGAAGTTTACGACCGTTTGCGGTAAAAGAACCGGGATGATCGATTTGGAATTGATCGGTAACAATTTCAAGACCGATTTCCTGATCCGTTCCTCGAACGATGCACTTTTCTTCCGTAGTCTCAAAGTAGATGTGGGAAGTGATTTGACTGGCGTCTTTCTTTTCAAGAAAGGGTTGGAGGTTGATAAGAATAGATTCGATTATCTGTTTATCTGCTCGGATTTTCATGAACGGTCCTTACCCTCTTTAATTTTTAGTTATAAAACCGTAGTAGCAGTCGGAGAGCTTTTTATGTGAAAAGGAGCACCAACTGCCCATTTTTCGGACTATCTCCCTGCCCTAAACTTTTTAGGGATCTTCACATTTATTCACGGTGAAAATTATATCTTGTCTTTTTACTCAGTTTCCTTGGATTCGGAGCCTATCTTATTGGAGAGCTCTTCGAGAAGAACTTTGAAATTTTCGTCGTTGTCAACGATTTCGTTGATTTTTTTCATTGCGTGGCTGATGGCTGTGTGGTCTTTCATTCCGAAGTATAGAGCGATCTGGGGCATGGAATTCGGAGTGAGATTTCTGGCGAGGTAGATAACGATACGTCGGGCATTGACAACGTTGCGGGTCCGTTTTTTGGATTTGATATCGGAGGGTTTGACGTTGAGTTCCCGAGAGACGATTCGGACAATGTCGTCGATGTTGACGTTTTCTTGTTTTTCTTTGATTTGATCCTTGATGGCATTTTTGGCAAATTCGAGAGTAATGGGCTGGTTGAGCATAGCGCTCATGGCGTTGAGTTTGATGATAGTTCCTTCGATTTCGCGGATGTTGTCTCCCATGTGGGTAGCGATGTAGTGGACGATTTCCTTGTCGAGGCGGATACCGTCGAGTTCACACTTTTTTTGGATGATGGCGATTTTGGTTTCGAGTTCGGGAGGTTGGATATCAGCCATGAGCCCCCACTCGAATCGACTTCGGAGGCGATCGACCAGACCGGCGATTTTCTTGGGCTGTCGATCGGAGGTCATGACGATCTGCTTGCCGGCATTGTGCAGTTCATTAAAGGTATGAAAAAATTCTTCTTGGGTTTGTTCCTTGCGACTGAGAAATTGGATATCATCGATCAGAAGCAGATCGCACTGGCGGAAATGCTCCCGAAAACGATCCATTGTCCCGGTTTTGACCTGTGAAATGAATTTGTTCATAAATTGTTCAAGAGTGGTATAGATGATACGGTCACCGAATCCGAGACGATAGTTTCCGATGGCTTGAAGCAGATGGGTTTTCCCGAGACCCACGCCTCCATAGATAAAGAGGGGGTTGTATTGTTTTCCCGGTTTTTCGGCCACGCTTCGGGCCGTAGTATAAGCGAACTGGTTCGAGCTGCCGACGATGAAGCTGTCGAAAGTGAAAGAGGGGTTGAGGTGGGCGTTTTTGGAGCTTTTGGTGCTGTCGGCTCCCTGGGAGGCCTGTGCGGGAGTAGCGGGGCGACGGTTACCGATACGGATATCGATTTTGGGTTTGATACCGCTTTCGAGTTCGAAGAGATGTGCGAGGGTTTCGGCATAGTTGGTCCTGATCCAGCGAGCCGTGAATATATTGGGGGCATGAAAGCAGGCACGATCGCTTCGGGAGAGTTCGGGGTCGTAGACAAGGTTGCGAATGTAATGGCGGTATTCGTCCTCTCCGATCTCCCTGCGTAGGATGGAAAGAACTTTTTCCCCGATGTTCATCAAAAAATTCCTTGGAGTCTCCGTCGGACGGAGCTTTTTTTGTTCACATCAGGTATGTGAACAATTTGTGGGATTTTAACGAAAATGGGCTAAAATAGGATCTTATTTAGAGGTGAATAAGTAGATATTATCGATGTGAAAGAGTGTGAATGGTTGTTTTGGGGATCGATCCGGGGACGAGAAATCTCGGCTATTGTCTGCTTCGAACGGAAGGAAATGAAATGGAGTTGATTGAGGCCGGTCTTGTGAAAATTCCTCAAGCAGAATTGCAGGAACAGATCGTATATCTGGCGGAGGGGATCGATCTGATTTTAAAGCAACATCCGGTCGATGAAGTGGCGATCGAGGATATTTTTTATGCGTTCAATCCCAAAACCGTTTTGAAACTGGCGCAATTTCGCGGGGCTTTGAGTCTTAAAATTCTTCAGGAGCTCGGAAATTTCCACGAATACACTCCTTTGCAGGTCAAAAAGGCTTTAACCGGTCACGGGAAAGCAAGTAAGGAACAGGTGGCTTACATGGTCAAGCGTCTTTTGAGGATTCAACGTCCGATCAAACCGCTGGACGTAACGGACGCCATCGCCATTGCGATCACCCATGCGCAAAGAATTCGTTTGCGCAAGAGTTAGATGGCTCTTTCAGGTTTTTTTAAAAGGGGAGAATGTGCCGGCGTTTTTTGGGTTTATGGAGAGGATCGAGCCGTTTGGAGGGGACGCGGAAGGTGGCTTTTTTGTGGCCGGGCATCGATTCCCAGACGATCTGGTCGTAGAGGTAAATGTCGTAGAAGAAGAGGTCTTTGCCGTGCTCGCGCCGAACGGTGAAATAGACGATGTGAACGGGGATCGGTTTTTTGAGGCGGATCGTGGTGGGACGGTTGCTTGCCAGGATCTCCTGGATCTGGCCGGGGCTGTAGGATTTGCGGGCGTACTGTAGCAGGATGTCCATAAAGTCGAAGGGCTTTTGCACCCGCATACATCCGGAGCTGAAGACCCGATAGCGGTAGCCGAAGAGCTTTTTGTTGTCCGTATCGTGAAGGTAGACGGAATATTTGTTGGGAAACATAAATTTGACTCGCCCCAGCGCATTGGTTTCGCTGGGGAACTGGACAAATCGGTAAGGGATGGGGCGTCGGTCGTGCTCGTAACTGAAGAGCTTCTGGAAGTCGAGCTCCGCCTCCGGGGCATTGGGCTTGTAGGAGGTGAAGACGTGGATGTTGTGCTCGGCGAGGTAGTCGGGGTTTTTCTTCAGCATTGGGATCAAGTCCCGGCGAACGAGATTGTCCGGGATCGTCCAGGTGGGGTTGAGCACCATATAGGTCATCCGGCTGTCGAAGATCGGAGTAGGGCGGTCGATGCGGCCGACGACAACATCGCTTTCAAAAAGGGCTCGGCCGTTGCGGTAAAAACGCATTTTGTATTCGGGGACATTGACCTCCACATAGACCGGCTCCCAGCTGTGGGGATAGAGTTTGAGTTTTTCGATGTTGACGACGATTTTGCGAAGGTATTTGCTGCGCGGGGTGTTGAGGTAGTGGATCATTTTGTTGTCGATGCTCTCTCCCGGAGGGAGTTTGAAGCGTTGGCGGAAGCTGCGGACCGCCCGGGCCAGTTGCCGGTCGAACATCGAGTCGACGGAGCCGCGGGCAGGGTAGTCACCGAAAAAGATCAGCATCCGTTTGATCTGGGCGATGCGGTCGTCGCTGTCACCGATCTCCAGGCGGCGCCCTTCGTGCAGGCGGGGAAAATCGGGCATCCGACGGTATTTGTGGAGAATGGCGATGAGGTCGCGGTAGCGCCGCTCCAGAGGGAGGCTTTGACGCAGGTAACTGCGCAGGCTGCCGTTTTGGATGATCTTCAACAGCGCCTTGGCGTCGGGCATTGAGCGCGGGTGGATCTCCCAGACGGCCTGGACATCCTGCGTCTCTTTGAGGCGGCCTAGCTTCTGCCGGACCAGCGCCCAGTCGACATCTCCGACCCGGACGAAGTGGAGCAGATGGAGCAGGGCATCGCTCATCAGAACGTCGAGGCGGGCGAGGACCTTGGGGCGCTGGGCTTCGGAGACTCCTCCGTTGTCGAGGCTGAAGGAGAGATATTTGATTTCGTTGCGGTTGAAATTTCTGTTTTGGTAATTGTAGAGCGGATCGTCCAGCAGGCGCATCAGAGTGGAAAACCGGGCCCTGTTTCCGGGCCCGACCCAGAGAGGACGGTCTTTTCTCAGAGCGTAGAGTTGAGTGAGAGTCTGTCGGTAGGGGCTCGAGACTTTGGAGCCGAGAGTCTCGGCGATCTGGGCCTCGACATTTCCGCTGTTTTCCCCGGCAGGCGGAGCCGCCAGGAGAACAAAAGAACTCAAGAGGAAGAGGAATACCGAGCGTTTCACGACGTGGGCCTTTGCGGGAAAATTGCAGTGCGGGAAGGGGGAGTCTTCACGGAGCCTCCTCGCGGTAGAGCGTCTCCGTATAGAGATAGCGGTGATCGTCGGGCAGGCGTTCGTAAAGAGAGTAGGCGAGGGTGCGGATCTCCCACAAGGCGGCTTTGTTGCTGCGCAGCTGGAGGAAGTTTTGGAGGCTGCGGGCGTTGATCGTCCAGGTCAGCTCCGTCTTGTAGGATTCGGGGAGGGCGTATTTGGCGTAGTCGTTGCCGATCCCCTCTTTGAGGAGCTCCTGCAGGGCGTTGAGTGCCCGGATCGAGGCGCGGTCGACCGCCTCTTTGCCGGTCAAGACGATGAACCGTGAAGCTCCCTCGAAGTCGTCCGGGTCGAAGGGGGCACACTCTTTGAGCTCTTTGAGGGTGTAGCGGGTGCTTTTGACACTGAGGCTCGCCATCCGGTGGCGGGCGAGCTCCTGCAGCAGTGCCCGGCTGATTCCCCGGATATAGAAGGTATAGACCAGATGCTCCAGGGTCGAAGCATGCTTGTATTTGTTGCCGACCCGGTCGATGAGGGCACGGTCCTTTTCGCCGCCTTCGTCGCTCTTGTCGAAGCTCTGCCAGCAGGTGCGGATGGCGTGGGCGCAGACTTCGAGGGGGGTGTAGTGCAAGAGGGTAACGTCCATCCCACTCCTTTCGTTACAATATTACCGCACCAATTATATACCTCAAACATTGATGAGGCAATTTCGTTCATAGGCAAGGCGGATTTTTGCAGGACTCGCCTAAGCGAATTCAAGAAAATCCAACGCAGCCTATGGGCGAAAGTGCCTCACCCTTCGGGGAGAACGATACGAGGCAATCTGCACGCAAATAAATCATTGAATTACCTACGGGTAGTCCTTCAGATTTCTTTATGCACATCTTCCCTCGTCTCATTCTCTCAATGTTTGAGGTATATAGTTGCGGTAATAGAATCTCTTTATCTCTTTTTCCACATTTTTGGAAAAAGAAAAATTTTACTGATTATAGCCAAAAGCTTTAATGAGAAAAGGAGAGGATTTTGGATCCTACTCGACGTTTTTACCCTCTTCAGGAGGATTTCCGTGATCCCTTTTCGCGGGATCGGGACCGGGTATTGCACTGTAGCTCTTTTCGACGCCTGGAGTACAAGACGCAAGTCTTTCTCAACCACGAAGGGGATTATTTCCGCACCCGCTTGACCCATTCGCTGGAGGTGAGCCAGATCGCCCGGACACTGGCCAGGACCCTGGGCCTGGATGAAACCCTCTCGGAGGCCATAGCGCTCTCCCACGATTTGGGGCATACGCCCTTTGGCCACGTCGGAGGCGATCGGCTCGATGCCCTGCTCAAAGCCGAAGGCCACCCCAACGGTTTCGAGCACAATTTCCAATCGTTCCGGGTCGTAAGCACCCTGGAGAAGCGCTACAAGGATTTCGACGGCCTCAACCTCACCTTCGCGACGCTGGAGGGGATCCTCAAACACTCCTATCCCTACGACAAAGCTTTCTTTCCCGACTGGGTTCGGGAAGCCTTCGCTCTGGATCGGCATCCTTCTCTCGAGGCGATGGTCGTCGATCATGCCGACGAGATCGCCTACACCAGTCACGACATCGACGACGGGATCAAATACGGCTTGATCGGTTTTGAAGATCTGGAGGATCTGGAGCTCTTTGCAAGGGTCGATGCGATGGCCCGGGCCGAGGGAATCGAACGGGGAGAGACGCTCTATCGGCACCGTTTCGTCGCCTCGCTGATTCGCCTATTGGTCGAGGATTTCGTCGCCTACTCCCGTCCGGGCAGCGAGCGTTTCCGCAGCGTGGGGCCGCTTTGTGCGACGATCCCGGCGACGGAGCCTCTGCCGGTGGGATTCTCCCCGGAGACTTCAAGCGCACTCAAACGCCTCAAAAAACGTCTCTTCGAACGCCTCTACCGGCACGAAAAGATCGTGCGCAATATGTACGCCGGCAAAAAATGCGTCGACGCGCTCTACCGGGCGTACAGCGAAGAACCGGCCCTCATGCCCGATCGGCAAAAAGCGCTGCGTTCGCGCCGTCCCCTTCATCGGGTCATCGCCGATACGATCGCCTCGATGACCGACCGCTACGCGATGAAAAGCTATCACGAAATCTACGGAATCTCTCTGCACTGAAGGCGTTTTTGACATTCGAAATCTTTATAGAAGCTTCAAGAAAGGGTTCACTCGATGGCGACAAAGGAACGCTTGCCCCGAAGGGGTTCCAACGGAATCAGCGACTGCCAGAGCTATCGAGTGAACCCGGAGGTCTTCCGGAAGATACATTTGGATATAATGCGCGCACTTCACCACAGAGAATATCGTTAGGAATATCAATGCAAAAAATCAAAAACATCGCCGTCATCGCCCACGTCGACCACGGCAAAACCACTCTCGTCGACGGCCTTCTGCAGCAGTCGGGAACCTTCGATGCCCACCAGGAGGTGGACGAACGCGTGATGGACAACAACGACATCGAAAAAGAGCGGGGGATCACGATCCTCTCCAAAAACACCGCCATCACGTACGGCGATCACAAGATCAACATCATCGACACCCCGGGCCACGCCGACTTCGGCGGCGAGGTCGAGCGGGTTTTGAAGATGGTCGACGGCGTCCTGCTCCTCGTCGACGCCCAGGAGGGGGTCATGCCCCAGACCAAATTCGTCCTCAAAAAGGCGATCGAACTGGGGCTCAAGCCCATCGTCGTCGTCAACAAGATCGACAAACCCGCCGCCGAGCCCGAGCGGGTCGTGGATGAAGTCTTCGACCTGCTCGTCGCTCTGGATGCCAGTGACGATCAGCTCGAGTTTCCCGTCCTCTACGCCGCCGCCAGAGACGGCTACGCCAAATGGAATCTCGAAGATGAAAACAAAGATTTGACGCCGCTTTTTGAAGCGATCATCGAGCACGTCCCCTATCCGGAAGGTTCCGCCGAGGCGTCGACCCAGGCGCAGGTCTTCACCCTCGACTACGACAATTTCGTCGGCCGCATCGGCATCACCCGGATCTTTAACGGCCGGGTGAAGAAGGGTGACGAATACGCCTTGATCAAGGCCAACGGCGAAAAAGCCAAGAGCCGGGTCAGCAAACTGATCGGTTTCCGGGGGCTCGATCGGATCGAGATCGACGAAGCAGAAGCGGGGGACATCGTCGCGATCGCCGGCTTCAACGACATCGACGTCGGAGATACCATCGCCGATCCGGCCAATCCGCTTCCTCTGGACCCCCTGCACATCGAGGAGCCGACACTGAGCGTCATCTTCAGCGTCAACGACGGCCCGCTGGCGGGCACCGAAGGCAAGCACGTCACCTCCAACAAGATCCGTGACCGCCTCGAGAAGGAGATGGAGACCAACATCGCTATGCGGATGGAGCCTCTGGGAGACGCCAGCTTCAAAGTCTCGGGACGCGGAGAGCTGCAGATCGGGATCTTGGCGGAGAATATGCGCCGAGAAGGTTTTGAATTTCTTCTTGCCCGCCCCGAGGTCGTCATCAAAGAGGAAAACGGCGTGCGGATGGAGCCTTTCGAGCACCTGGTGATCGACGTCCCCGAAGAGTATCAGGGCACCGTCATCGAAAAGCTGGGCAAGCGCAAGGCCGAAATGACTTCGATGACTCCGATGCCCGACGGCACGGTCCGCATCGAGTTCGAGATTCCCGCCCGGGGACTCATCGGCTTTCGGAGTGAATTCCTCACCGATACCAAAGGCGAAGGGGTGATGAACCACTCTTTCCTGGAGTACCGCCCCTATACTGGAAGCGTCGAGAGCCGAACCCAAGGAGCGCTGATCTCGATGGACAACGGCGAAGCGGTCGCCTTCAGCCTCTACAACCTTCAGGCTAGAGGCACGCTCTTTATCGAACCCCAGGCGAAGGTTTACAACGGAATGGTCATCGGCGAAAGCGCCCGCCCCGGCGACCTGGAGGTCAACCCCCTCAAAGGCAAGCAGTTGACCAATATGCGCTCCGCCGGCGCCGACGACGCCATCAAACTGGTACCGCCGCGTAAGATGACCCTGGAGCAGGCGATGGAGTGGATCGAAGACGATGAATTGGTCGAAGTGACCCCCGAAAACATCCGTATCCGCAAAAAACATCTCGATCCCACCGCCCGCCGCCGGGCCCTGCGCGACAAGAAAAACGCCGCGGCGTCGTAACAGCGGATGTCGTGCCTCCGTTTTCGCTTCTGCGGCACAATTCTCTTTCTTCTCTTCTTTTTCCCGTTTCTTGTCGGACCGTCGTTTTTGTCGGCGGCCATAGCTTTGCAGCCGGTGATCGATGCTGCGCCGGCAGGTTCCCGGATCGATTTGCCGCCCGGGAAATATCGGGGGCCGATCCATATCGACAAAGCCCTGATTCTTCAAGGAAGCGGATCCTCGACGGTGATCGAAGGGACGGGGCAGGGGAGTGTCGTGGGGATTCACGCGTCGCACGTCACGCTTCGCTCCCTCACTCTACGCCGCAGCGGGCGGCGCCGTGAGACTATGGATGCCGCCATCCAAATCGAGCGTGCCTCGGATGTCGAGATCGAAAAGTGTCGGATAGAGGATGCGCTTTTCGGTATTCTCGCCCAGGAGAGCCGTAGGATCCGGCTTCTGGGGAACGACATTGCCTCCATCCCGGAAAAAGTGGTTGACAATCGGGGAGACGGTATCCGCCTTTGGGGTGTCACGCAAGCGGAAATCCGGGGCAATCGCCTCCATCGCTCCCGGGATCTTTCCATCATCCGCAGCCGCAATCTGCTTCTCGATTCCAATTCCATCACCCGAAGTCGCTACGGTATCCTGCTGGAGATGGATCGCAACGTCACCGCGAGGCGCAACCGCCTTGTGCACAACTATGCGGGGATCTTGCTCAAAGGAGGGCGAGATCTGACGTTGCGTGAAAACTTCATTGCCCGGAGCCGATCCGTGACGGGAACGGGCATCCTCCTCTCCGGCGGCCGAAAAATCCGGGTCCTGGCGAACCGGATCGTCGGGTGCGCCCAGGGACTTTACATCGATACCGGCGCCTCGGAGCGGGGAATGCGCCGCTGGATTTTGGGCAATCAATTTCTCGCCAACACGTCGGCACTCCATTTTCACGCCGCGATTCGTAACAATACGATTCGCAAGAACATCGTCAAAGGCAATCTGGAGGATGTCACGGTGGACCTGCGCTCTCCACTTCGGATAAACAATAACATCTCGGGCAACTATTGGGATCGCTACGAAGGGTTTGATCGGGATCACGACGGCTTCGGGGATACTCCCTATCAGGTATGGATCTATGCCGACAAACTCTGGGAGTACGACCATCATCTTCGATGGTTTTACGCCACGCCGTTGATGAGCCTTCTTGATTTTATCGAGCGGATCGCCCCCTTTGACGAACCCGATCTGCTCTTTGTCGACTCCCACCCCCGGATGCAGCCTCCCTCTTCCTCCGATGAGGATTAACAAAGGTTTTTGTCAACTCTTTATCGCTTACCTGTTGACAGCGTTTCCCGCACGGATTCCCGAGCTCCAGGCCCAGTGGAAATTGAAGCCGCCCCGATCGCCGTCGACGTCGAGAATCTCTCCGGCGAAGAAGAGTCCGGGGATTTTGCGTGACTCCATCCTCTCGGGATCGATCTCCGCCAGGTCGATCCCCCCCGCAGCCACTTCGGCGTAGCGGAAATCCCGGGTCTTTTCGATGGGAAGCCTCAGATGCTTGATCGCATAGACAAGTTGACGAATCGTTTTACGATTGAGTTGCTTTTCCTTCTCGGCTCGAATAGAGGAGATTTCCAGAATGAGAGGAACCAATTTCCGATGCAAAACTCCTTCCAGCCAGAGGTCGAGAGGAAGATCGCGCCTCGGATCGATCCGATCGCCCAAGAGCTTCTCTAGACGCTCTTTGCTCCGGCGCGGCATCAGGTCGATGGAGAGTTCGCAGGGCTCCGACTGAGCCAGGCGCAGACTCGCCTCGCGGCTCAGGTCCAGAACCGCCAGGCCGCTGACTCCGTAATCGGTAAAGAGCAGATCCCCTTCGCGTTCCGTTACGAGGGCGCCTGAAGCCAGGAGCCCGATCCGGGCGGGGAGCTTGACTCCCGCGGCCCTTCGGGGCCAGCGCGCATCGCTTTCCAGCGCCACGAGAGCCGGCCGGAGAGGGATCAGCCGGTGCCCGAGCGACTGGGCAAAAAGCATCCCTGCATTGCTGCCGCCCAGTTGAGGAGCGGCGGGAGAGCCGGCGGTGAGGAGGAGTTGATGGCAGCGGTAGCTTCCCCGGGAGCTCTCCAGGAGAAATTCTTTTCCTTCCCGGCGGATTCCGGTCACTTGACATCCGGTGACAAGCTTGACACCCAGGCGCTGACACTCCCGGGTCAATAGTTTGACGACACTGGCCGCCTGGCGTCCCATCGGAAAGAGTTTTCCCTCTTCTTCCTCTTCGGTCTCTATGCCGAGAGAGCCAAGAAAAGCAAGCACTCTTTGTGCATCGTAACCTTGGAGTGCCTTTTTGACAAGTTCGGGATGGGCGCTGTGGAAGCGGGTAGGATCTGGATGGCGGTTGGCGATGTTGCAGCGGCCGTTTCCGCTGGCCAGGATCTTTTTGCCGGGACGGTCGTTTTGCTCCAGGATAACGACCTCGATCCCCCGTCGCGCCGCCGTGATCGCCGCCGCCATCCCCGCCGCTCCGGCACCGACGACAATCAGCATTGGGATTTTCCCAATGCTGAAGTGAGGAGTGAGGAGTGAGAAGTGAGAAATGGGAAGCGAAAGCTACGCTTTTGGCTGATGAATGATGAATGGTGAATGATGAATGGTTTCGGTATGCGTTGCGCTGCAACGCTTCTTTCCAAAGGGTGGAAAGCGTCGAAGATGCACACAATGCCCAATGCCCAATGCCCAATGCCGTCGTTGAAAGCAACAGAAACTGCGACTTGCGACTTGCGACTGCATTCCCAATACCCAATAAACAATAACCAATAACAAAATACTATCGACATATGGCATTATACAGAGCCAAAACCCCAACAAGGAGTTCCGATGTCCGCTCTAGTCGAATTTGCGATGTTCCCCACCGACCGGACCGAGTCAAAAAGCGCTTTCGTCGCCCGGGTCCTGGATCTTGTGGATCGCAGCGGCCTGCCCTATCGATTGACGCCGATGGGGACGATCGTCGAGGCTGAAACCGTCGGTGAAATTTTCGCTTTGATCGAACAGGCCTATGAAGAGCTCGAAAGCGACTGCAATCGGATCTACAGTGTCGTCAAGATCGACTACCGCAAGGGCCCCGTCGGCCGGCTGGAGAAAAAGGTCGCCTCCGTCGAAGAGAAGCTTGGCAGGAAACTGGACGCTTAGCTTCGCTATAATCCCTATGTATTAAAACCCGCTCAAAAAGGAGTCGAAAAAATGATGTGTGCAGAGCGGATGCAGAGGATATTTCTCGCCATCATCCTTGGAGTCAATATGGGGTTGGCGGTTAGCCAGCCGAAGATCGCATTCTTGGTCCAGTTGGCGGTGATTGTGCTGTTGCTGATCGGCGGCTTTACGGGCAAATGCCTTTCGATCGAGATTCTGAAGCAATTTATCCCCCCCTGTGACGCCGAAGGAAAGGAGCCCAAATGAGCGAAGAGAAGGTAAGTTACCGCGACGCGGGAGTGGATATCGACGCGGGCAACGACTTCGTCGAAGCGATCAAAGCGGAAGTCAAATCGACCTTCGATGAGAACGTCATCGGAGGGATCGGCTCGTTCGCCGGGGCGTATGCCCTTCCCCAAGGTTACAAAGAGCCCGTGCTTCTCTCCGCGACTGACGGAGTCGGGACCAAGCTCAAGCTCGCCATCGAAAGCGGCAGACTCGACACCGTCGGCATCGATCTGGTGGCGATGTGTGTCAACGACCTGATCTGCAACTTCGGTACGCCGATGTTTTTTCTGGACTATTATGCGACGGGCAAACTCTCACCCGCCGATGCGAAAGAAGTGGTTTCCGGCATTGCCGAGGGGTGCCGCAGAGGCCAGTGCGCCCTCATCGGAGGCGAGACCGCCGAAATGCCGGGAATGTACGCCCCGAAAGATTTCGATTTGGCCGGCTTTTCCGTCGGTATCGCGGAGCGCAGCGAGATGGATCGCATCTCCCGGGTCAAACCGGGACAGATCCTTTTGGCGCTGCCCAGCTCCGGAGTCCACTCCAACGGCTATTCTCTCGTGCGCAAACTCTTCTTTGACAAGTTGGGGATGCGGCTGGATGACGAATTCGAAGGACGTCCCCTCATCGAGACACTCTTGGAGCCGACGCGGATCTATGTTCCGGAATTCAAAGCCAACAAAGAGCGCATCGTCGCTTTGGCCCACATCACCGGAGGCGGGATTGTCGAGAACCTCCCCCGTGTCCTTCCCGAGGGGGTTCGAGCCCTTGTCAACCGTTCCAAAATCCGGACGCTGCCGATCTTCGACTTTATGGCACGTTACGTCGATGAAGAAGAGATGTATCGCACCTTCAATATGGGTGTAGGGATGATCTGGGTCGTCGAGCCGTCGGAAGTGGACAGTATACTCGCGGTGACCGACGCCTACGTCATCGGCGAATTGGCCACCGGGGAACGCGGTGTCACGCTGGCCTGAGCAGCGAATCCCCCACTGTGCTCTTTCGTGACGAAAAGCGAGCAAACCTTACAAACAAGTATTTTTGTCTGCACGAAAGAGTAAAAGCTATCCCTTCTCCCGGTATCTACCTATAAAAGCCATTTCGCTATAATCTGCGTCATTATTATGCTTCTAAATCGTGAAGTAAATGTATACCCGTATCAAAGGAAAAGCGTGAGCGAAAACACAATCGGCTATCTCAAAGAAAACGGTGAAATCATCGACACACAAAGCAGTACAGACTCTTGCGAAAACTGCCGGGAGATTTCGCTAGATAACTCCCCCGAGGCACTGGAGATCCTACGCCACTCCACGGCCCATCTGATGGCCCAGGCGATCCGGGAACTCTACCCCGATGCACAATTCTTCGTCGGTCCCGTCGTGGACGAAGGATTCTATTACGATTTCAGAACCTCCGAAAAGATCGGAGAGGAGGATCTGAAAAAAATCGAAAAGAAAATGAAAGAGCTGGTCAAAAAGAAGCTGCCCATCGAGCGCTACGAAATCAGCAAAGCCGAAGCGATCGAAAAATTCAAAAACGATGATCTGAAGCAGGCGGTTCTTAAAAACATTCCTTCCGAGACTGTGTCGATCTACCGTCAGGGAGATTTCGAAGATCTCTGCCGGGGCCCCCACGTCCCCAATACCCGCTTTTTGCATAATTTCAAACTGACCCGCGTCGCCGGTGCCTATCTCGGCGGGGACGAAAATGCCGAAATGCTGACACGAATCTACGGCATCGCTTTCGCCGACAAAGAAGCGCTCAAAGCGTGGCAGAAGATGATGGAGGAGGCCAAGCGGCGCGACCACCGCAAGCTCGGTACCGAGATGGAACTCTTTATGTTCAACGACGAAGCGGGAGCGGGATTGCCTTTCTGGATGCCCAAAGGAGCCCGATTGCGCAGTAAACTCGAGCAAATCCTTTGGCGTTCCCACCGCCGGCGAGGCTATGAGCCGGTGCGCGGTCCCGAGATCCTCAAAGCCGAGATGTGGCGCACCAGCGGCCATTACGCCTGCTACGGGGAAAATATGTACCTGACGGAGATCGACGGCCAGGAGTACGGTCTCAAGCCGATGAACTGTATCGGGCACATTCTGATCTTCAAAAATTCCACCAAAAGCTATCGTGATCTCCCCCTCAAATATTTCGAATACGGTGTTGTCCATCGTCACGAAAAGAGCGGGGTGCTTCACGGCCTGCTACGCGTTCGGGAATTTACCCAGGATGATGCTCACATCTTCTGTACTCCCGAGCAGATCAAGCCGGTTGTCCTCGAGGTGGTCGAATTCGTCGACGCGGTGATGAAAAAATTCGGTTTCGACTATACGATGGAGATCTCCACCAAGCCCGACAAAGCGATCGGTGATGACGAGGTCTGGGAGATCGCTACGCAGGCGCTCAAAGATGCGCTCGATGAGAATGCGTTGGATTACGGAATCGACGAGGGGGGCGGAGCGTTCTACGGTCCCAAGATCGATGTCAAAATCACCGACGCCATCGGTCGGAAATGGCAATGTGGGACCATCCAGGTCGATTTCAACCTTCCCGAGCGCTTTGACGTTGAGTATGTCGCCGAAGACAATACCCGCAAACGCCCCGTAATGATCCACCGGGCGATTTTGGGAAGTTTCGAACGCTTTATCGCGATTTTGACCGAGCACTACGCCGGAGAGTTCCCCCTCTTCCTGGCTCCGACCCAGGTGATTTTTGTCCCCATCGCCGAAGAGCATACCCCGTACGCACGGGAACTGGCCGATATGTTGAGAGCCGAGGAGATCGATACGGAAATCTACGACCGTAACGATTCTTTGAACAAACGGATCCGTATGGCGGAGAAACAGAAGGTCCCCTACGTCGTCATCGTCGGCGACGAAGAGGTCAAGAGCCGCACCGTGGCGATCCGGGACCGGCGGAAGAAAGAGCAATATAACCTTTCGTCTGACGAATTTATGTTACAATTGATCAACGAACTAAAAGAAGGGAAAATTTGAGTAAACAACAGCGCAACACACGGGGACGGAGGAAAGAGGATACAACGATTATGAATGAAGCGATCCGGGCGAGAGAACTTCGGGTCGTCGGGGATGACAAAGAGCAATACGGGATCATCTCCCGGGATGAAGCTTTGAAAATTGCGGAAGAGAAGGGGCTTGACCTGGTACTTCTCTCTCCCGACGCCACACCTCCGGTGGCGAAAATTATGGATTACGGCAAACATAAATATCAGCAGGAACGTAAGAAAAAAGAGGCCAAAAAGAATCAAAAGAAGATCGAAGTCAAAGAGGTCAAATTCTCCTGCAAAATCGCCGACAACGATATCGCCTACAAGGTCAAACACGCCAGGGAGTTTCTCGAAAAGGGCAAACACGTCAAGCTGCGTGTCTTCCTCCGGGGACGTGAAATGGCCAACCCCGAGCTGGGGGTCGAAGTCCTCAAGCGTGTCTGGCCGATGATCGAAGACCTGGGCGTTATGGAAAAAGCCCCTCACCAGGAAGGACGCTACATCTCGATGTACGTCACTCCCAAAAAAGAGAAGTAGACCTATCTAAGGGAGAAGGTGTTTCTGCCTTCTCATCTCCCAATCACCAACAACTAATGACCAATGACCCGATCGGCCAAAGGCCGATCGTCAATTCCCCCGGCTTCCGGGCTTGACCGCTTCGCTTCCTGCGGCACACATCGGGCATTCTTCGGGCTTGTACATTTCAAATTCGAAATCGGCCAGGGCGAAAAAAGGCTTGTCGGCCGGAAGTTTGCATTCGGGTTTTGGCTCTTTTCCGCTGCCGCTGCGGGTGCAGAACCCCCGGTTGGCCAGTGCGGCGAAACCGACGACTTCGGCGCCGAGCTCTTCGATGATGCGTGCGGCTTCCATCGCTGAACCGCCGGTGGTGATGATGTCTTCACAGATGAGGATTTTTTCGCCGGGTTGGACTTCGAACCCTCTTCGCAGCTGCATCTGTCCCTCTTTGCGTTCGACGAAGATCGAGCGAACCCCCAGAGCCCGGGCCAGCTCGTAGCCCGCCAACACACCGCCCAGGGCAGGAGCGCAGACGGTGTCGACTTGCAGCCCGCTTTCGCGGATCTGTTTGGCCAGTTCGACGGCCAGCTTTTCAGCCCGTTTGGGATCCTCCAACACTTTGGCGCTTTGGAGATAACGGTTGGAGTGGTTGCCGCTGGAGAGGATGAAATGCCCTTCCAGCAGGGCGCCCGCCTCTTTATAGATTTCTTCGACGTCCATACTCATACTTTCAGGATATCGGCCTCTTTGGCCTTGAGAGATTCGTCGACCTTTGCGATGTATTCGTCGGTGAATTTCTGGATTTGATCCAGGCCTCTTTTCATTTCATCTTCGCTGATCTCTTTGTCGTGTTCGAGGCGCTTGATCTTGTTGTTGCTCTCTTTACGGACATTGCGGATGGCCACTTTGGCTTTTTCGGCCATCTGCTTCGCCTGCTTGACGATCTCTTGGCGCTGTTCGACGGTCATCGGAGGGAAGAAGAGTTTGATAAAGTCTCCGTCGTTGTTGGGATTGACACCGATGTTGGCTTCCTGGATCGCTTTTTCGATGGCGGGGAGCATCGATTTTTCCCAGGGATTGATGGCGATGGTGGTGGCGTCCTGGACGACGACACTGCCGACCTGGTTGAGGGGAGTGGGGGTGCCGTAATAATCGACTTTGATGTTGTCGACGATCTGTGTCGTCACCTTTCCGGTCCGCAGCGTGGCGAAATCACGTTTCATCGCCTCGATGCTTTTCTCCATATGGTCTTTTGTCTCTTCATAGATCTCTTCGAGCATATACTATCCTTTATAGAGGTTTTATGGGATAAATGGATGCGCTATTCTAACTTCTTTTAGCTTATGGGGGTCGATGAAAGGGGTGAAGGGAAAGGGGGAGGAGAAAACGGAGAAATCCGATCAGTTTTTGTCGGTTTTGTTCGTCGGAGCTGCTGGAGCTGTCGAAGTGCCCGCCGCCTTCTCCTGAGGAGCGGGAATTACGGGAGTGGGGATCGGCGATTTTGTCTTAGTCTTGATCGTATCGACGACGGAACGACTGCTCTGTTTGTTGTAGAGATAACCCAGCGCCAAGGTGTTGATGACAAAGAGCAGTGCCAGCGTGAAGGTGGCTTTGGCGAGGAAGCCTGTAGGCCCCTTTGCGCCAAAGAGCGATTCGTTGCTGCCGCTGTAAGCACCTAGACCTATGCTGTCGCTTTTTTGCAAAAGAATGGCAATGGTAATGAGAATTGCTAGGATAATTTGAATGATCATAAGGGTCGAAGTCATACGGAACGTTCTCCAATCTGCATAAAAATATAGTATCGCCGAGGGCGCTTTCGGAAGTTCCCTTTGGATATAATGGACGCGATTATACCCAAAAAGCGATGAAACAAAGTTGACGATGGCAGTTCGGGAGTTCGACCGCTTTGCGGAAAGTTACGGCAGATACAATCTCATTCAGCGCAAGGTCGCTAGACGGCTTGTCGACTGGATCGACGAGGCGGAGCTGGGGCACGTCATCGATCTGGGAGCCGGATCGGGAGAAGTGCTGGCCAATCTAAGAAGACGGGGACTCACCTTCAAAAGTTTTATCGCCGCCGATCTCTCCGAGAATATGCTGCGTCTTCATCCTGCCGGAGAAAAGCTTCGAAAGCTTATCGTCGATTTCAACGATCCTCATTCCCTTTGCAAACTTCAAGAAATTGAGTGCGATACCCTGCTCTCCTCTTCGGCACTGCAGTGGTCCCATACTCCCGAGAAGACCTTTGGAACACTTGCGACTTTGGGGCGTGTCGCTTATTTTTCCATTTTTACCAGCGGGACGTTCCGCACGCTTTTGCAAACGGCAGGTCTCGAATCGCCCATTCACGATCGTGAGCGGATCCACACGGCGTTGAAGCGTTTTTACCGAATCGATCGGGAAGAGTGCATAGAGTATCATCTGCAATTCGAATCGGCTCTCGAAATGTTTCGGTACATCAAGCGTAGCGGGGTCAGTGGAGGAGATGCACGCTTGGATTATCGGAAGATGAAAACGCTGATGCGAGAGTATCCGCACGACTTTCTTGAGTTTGAAGTGCTTTTTTATCGTTTGATTCCAAAAACGATGGAAATGGAGGCTTGCATCCAGCCGCTCTCTTTATGATTCCGACACCACGGAACAGAGCTTTGGATCAAAAACGTTTTTCCTGGAGAATCTTTTCGAGGTCGTAGAGCTCGTAGCGGATATTTTTGAAGCGTTCGGCGTGTTCGACATCTTCGAGTTTGAAAAGCTCCTCTAGCACCCGTGAAGCTTCCTGGGTACGGGAGAAATTCGCGGCGACGACATTGTGCAGGCTTTCGCGCTGCAGTTCGGTTTCGACGCTACGTTTTTGGACATCGTTTCGGATATCCCGGAAACGCAGGCGTGAGGGGTCGCTTGCCTTCGAAACTTCGTGGCGTAGAGCCTTGAAACGATAGCCGAGTTCGGCATCATCCCAGAGGTATCGGTTGAGATCTTCGAGGAGGCGCAACCCCTCTTTCAGACGATTGAGGTTGGCGTCAATAATGCGTTGGACTTTTGCCCGCTCAACATCAGTCATCGTTGCCGAAGATTCCCAGAAGTTGCAAAATGGCCGTGAACATATTCAAAAAATCGATGTAGAGCGATACTGCGGCATCGACGGGTGAGTCGTAAGCACCGTTGGCGATGTTCTGGGTGTCGTAAATCGTGAAGAGTCCAAAGAGCAGAAGGACTCCCGCTGTAATGATGATGTCCATCATCGGGCTTTTGAAGAAAAAGAGGTTGATCAGTGAAGCGACGATGACGACGATCAAGACGATAAAAAGCGGTTTCCCCCAGCTCGAGAAGTCGCTTTTGCTGTTGATCGCGAAGAGGCTCAGGGCACCGAAGAGGACTGCCGTCATCAAAAAGGCGTTACCGATCACCGCACCTTTGCCCATCCCGATCAATGAGGCGAAGAGGGGCACGAGAGAAACCCCTGTCAGGAAGGTAAAGAGGAAGAGCATCAAGAGATTGAGCCCTGGTTTGCCACGAGAGAGCCCCAGTCCGAAGAATAGGATGAGAAGCTCCGCTCCAAAAATGAACCATCGGAATTGATAGACGGCTGCCGCTATCGGCATCGTGACGTAGGCACCTACCGCCGCAGCGAGCATACTGGCCGCCAGCAGTTGGTAAGTTTTCTTTATAAAATCTACACGGGAACTTTCCAGCGCCCGCCCCTGCGTCTGTAGACGCTCCTGCGCGTAGTCTCTGTCATAAAGTGCCATATTGATCTCCTTTGTACTTATGAAATTTTGCTTTGCTTTTGAAGCATAAATATAGCAGGATATCGGCGTGTCAAGATTAACATTCGATAAATTCTGAGAAAAATAGTCCTATTATTTTAAGTATATAAATAAAGATAAAAACTGAAATAACACTACGTTATCTTCCGACGCAGGATTGGAAAGGGGGAAGCATTCCGCGTTCCCCTTATATAATGTAAGTTCGAACGTAAAACAAAAATTTTTTGAATTTTTTTGAATTTTTTTTCGAAAAACCCTTGACAGGGGGGAGGGTTTTGTCTATAATACGCGT
>JALWNT010000119.1 GCA_027080995.1 Campylobacteraceae bacterium
ACCGCATCAAAGCAGGATGGCTTGGGGTGCGTGAAGAGACGCTTCGGGAATTCGGTGCCGTCAGTAGAGAATGCGTTCTGGAGATGGCCGAGGGGGCCCAACGCAATCTCGATGCCGACATCGCCATGGCCGTCAGCGGCATAGCCGGCCCTACGGGAGCCGTTCCCGGCAAACCTGTCGGCACCGTCTGGGTCTGTCTGCGTAACGGGAAAGCGGTTCGGACCGAACGCTTGCAGCTGCACGGCGATCGTAACGCTATTCAGATGTTGACAGTACTTAGCGCCCTCAAATTTCTGGTCGAAAGTGAAAAAAATAAAATTTTTGATTTTTTTTCGAAAACCCCTTGACAGGGCTAAATTTATGGGCTATAATTCTGCCCACTTAAAGCCACAGAGGCTTTTTGTTTGTGACCCGTTAGCTCAGTTGGTAGAGCAACTCCCTTTTAAGGAGTGGGCCCTTGGTTCGAATCCAAGACGGGTCACCACCACACAGGTAACTTTTTTGATGACTGTTTGGACTAGATGACCCTTTCATCTAGTGGCCAAGGATGCTGTGTTTTCCGCACAGACACAGAGGTTCAAATCCTCTAAGGGTCGCCAAAGATATTCATTACCTGTAGGTCGCTTAGCTCAGTTGGTAGAGCGCCACCCTTACAAGGTGGATGCCAGTGGTTCGAGCCCACTAGCGACCACCACGGTACATCGTGCGGCGGTAGTTCAGCTGGTTAGAATGCCGGCCTGTCACGCCGGAGGTCGCGGGTTCGAGTCCCGTCCGCCGCGCCACGATTCATTTTTTCTCCTTTTGATTGATATATTTTATAGTGTTTCCTCCTCCTTCATCCCAGCTATAAAATACCATAGAGGCCTGAAGCTTCGGGCCTCTGATCCTATTTTCCAATTCGCTATAATCTATTTCAACATTTGCCGGAAGGATACGCTGTGAAACTGCGTTTCGTTTTTTTTCCACTCTTTTTGTTTTTCTTTCAAGCTCAGGCGAAACTCAACATCCTTGTCAGCATTCTTCCCGAAAAGTATTTTGTAGAACAGATTGCCAAGGATCATGCCCATATCACTGTCATGGTCCCGCCGGGAAGCTCTCCACATACCTATGAACCCAAAGCTTCCCAAATGCGGGCCGTCAACGATGCCGATCTCTATTTCGCCATCGGTGTGGAGTTCGAGCGGGCCTGGCTGCCGCGCTTTCGCTCCCAAAATCCGAAACTGACCGTCGTAGACCTCTCTAAAGCGATAGAAAAGATCCCTATGGCGGAAAGATACGAAAAAAATGAAGAGAAACACGGACACAGTGAACTCGGCCTCGATCCCCATATTTGGCTCTCGGTGCGCAATGTAGAGAAGATGGCTCCTCTAATCGAAAAAGCTTTGGAGTCCAAAGATCCCGCACACACGGCTGAGTATCGTAAAAATCTTGCCGCTTTCGAAAAGAATCTTCAGACACTGGATCGAAAGATCCAAAAGATTCTCTCTCCTCTACCTAAGGGAAGCGCCTTTATGGTTGTTCATCCCTCCTGGGGCTATTTCGCCCGGGACTACGGCCTGCGGCAGATGCCGGTGGAGATCGAGGGCAAAGCCCCTAAACCGCGACAGCTTATGCAGCTCGTTGACGCAGCTAAAAAGGCGAAAATCCGGGCGATCTTCGTCCAGCCGGAGTTTTCCGACAAAAGTGCCCGGCTGCTGGCGGAAGAGCTGAGAGTTCCCGTGCTGAAAATCTCTCCCCTGGCGGAGAACTGGAGCGACACCCTGCTCCGTCTCAGCCGTGCACTGGCAGGAGAGCAACGTCCGTGAATGTTCTGCGTGTCGAAAACCTCCGCTTTGCCTACGATCGGGAGCCGGTCCTGCAGGGCGTCAATCTCGAGGTCGATGAGCACGAATTTGTCGCGGTCATCGGCCCCAACGGCGGCGGTAAATCAACGCTGCTGAAGCTCATTATGGGTGAGCTTCTCCCCGACGAAGGCACGATCACCGTCCTGGGGAAATCCCCCCGACAGGCGCGCGAAGAGATCGGTTACGTTCCTCAAAATACCAATGTCAATCTCGATTTTCCCATCCGCGTCCTGGACGTGGTAATGATGGGCAACCCCAAACAGCACCGGGAAGCCGCCAA
>JALWNT010000120.1 GCA_027080995.1 Campylobacteraceae bacterium
AAAAATCTTCGACGACAAGGCTTGTGAACTGCTCAAAAGTGATCAACCCTTTGCTATTGCCGTGGTGGATATCGACAACTTCAAACAGATCAACGATCGATACGGGCATCTGGTCGGAGACGATGTTTTACGCTCTTTCGCCAAGCTTTTACGCCGTGAGATCGACGGCAAAGGGGAAGTGGCCCGTTGGGGAGGGGAAGAGTTCTTGCTTTTGATCTATACGGATTCCGAGAAGGAAGCCGTCGAACTCTGTGAAAAGATCCGTCAAAAGATCGCTGAGCAACGCTTCGATCCGGTACCGGGATTGACCGCAAGCTGCGGAGTGACGATGCGTCGGGGAGACGAAAATCTCGAAACCCTTCTCGCACGGGCGGACAAAGCGCTTTACCGGGCCAAAGGAGAAGGGAAAAACCGGGTTGTCTATATTCCTCCTGTCGATTGATTTTTTGCATGCTCTTGTGATATATCGGACACAAGGCCGCTGCAGCGGCCTTGTGTTAAAATACCCCCAATTTATCGCATAGGAACGTTTGGTATGGACATTCGCAAACTCTACCTCGACTATTTCGCCTCCAAAGGCCACCGGGTCGTGCCCAGCTCTCCGCTGGTGCCCGACGATCCGACGCTGCTCTTCACCAATGCCGGCATGGTGCAGTTCAAGAGCATCTTCACCGGGGAGGCTCCCATCCCCGAGCCGCCCCGGGCGACGAGCTCCCAGACCTGTATCCGCGCCGGCGGCAAGCACAACGACCTGGACAATGTGGGCTACACCGCCCGACACCACACCTTCTTCGAGATGCTGGGGAACTTCAGCTTCGGCGATTATTTCAAGAAGGAAGCCATCGCCTACGCCTGGGAGTTCGTCACCGGCAAGGAGTATTTGGCGCTGCCGATCGAGAAGATCTGGGTGACGGTCCACGAGAGCGACGACGAAGCCTACGATCTTTGGAAAGAGCATATCAGCGAAGATCGCATCATGCGCTTCGGAGACAAGGACAACTTCTGGCAGATGGGCGACACCGGACCCTGCGGACCCTGCAGCGAGATCTTCTACGATCAGGGCGAAGAGCATTTCCACGGGCCCGAAGATCGCATGGGGGGCGACGGGGATCGCTTTTTGGAGATCTGGAACCTGGTCTTCATGCAGTACGAGCGTGACAGCGAGGGGGTGCTGCACCCTCTGCCCAAACCCTCCATCGACACCGGGATGGGGCTGGAGCGGGTCGTGGCGATCAAAGAGGGGGTCTTCAACAACTACGACTCCTCCCTCTTCCGTCCCCTGATCGCGAAGATCAGCGAGATCGTGGGCCGCGAGCCTACCGAGGATACCATCGCCAGCTACCGGGTCATCGCCGATCACCTGCGTTCGACGACCTTCCTGCTGGCCCAGGGGGTCAATTTCGACAAAGAGGGGCGGGGCTACGTCCTGCGGCGGATCATGCGCCGGGCGATCCGCCACGGTTATCTTCTGGGGATGCGCGAGCCTTTCATGCACCGTTTGGTCGATACTCTCGTCGAGCAGATGGGAGAGCACTACGACTACCTCCCCAAGCGCTCCGAAGCGGTCAAGACGGCGATGAAACTGGAGGAGGAGCGCTTCTTCGAGACGATCGAGGCGGGGATCAAACTTTTTGCCGAAGAGTTGGCCCGTACCGAAGAGGTCTTCAGCGGCGAAGTGGCTTTCAAACTCTACGACACCTACGGCTTCCCCCTGGATCTGACGGAGGATATGCTGCGGGAGAAAGGGATCGAGCTGGACCGCAAAGGCTTCGAAGAGAAGATGGCCGAGCAGAAGGCCAAATCCCGGGCCGCCTGGAAGGGCAGCGGCGACGCGGCCGTCAGCGGCGACTTCAAATCCCTGGAGGAGAAGCACGGCGTCAACCGCTTCGTGGGCTACGAGCTGACCGACGTGGAGAGCCGGGTGGTCGCTCTGCTGGACGAGAGCTATCAGGAGGTCGAGGAGCTCAGCGGCATGGGCTGGGTGATGCTCGATCCCACCCCCTTCTACGCCGAGTCGGGCGGTCAGGTCGGCGACCGGGGCGAGCTGATCGTCTGGGACGGCGGCCCCAATATCAAGGTCCTCGACACCCGGAAATTCAACGATCTCAACCTCTCCCTGGTCGATACCGAGGGGAGTGTCCTCCGCGTCGGAGAGAAGGTCGAAGCGGTCGTGGACGACTCCCGCCGCCAGATCGCCAAGCACCACAGCGCCACCCACCTGCTGCACGCCGCACTGCGTGAGATCCTGGGCGAGCACGTCGCCCAGGCGGGTTCGCTGGTGGAAGCCGAGCGTCTGCGCTTCGACTTCAGCCATCCCAGGGCGATGAGCCGCGAGGAGATCCGCTCCGTGGAAGCCTGGGTCAACGACAAGATCGACCGGGCGATCCCCGCCCGGACCGAAGTGATGTCCATCGACGAAGCCAAGAAAGAGGGAGCGATGGCGCTCTTTGGCGAAAAATACGGCGACGAGGTGCGGGTGGTCAAAATGGGCGACGCCTCCATCGAACTCTGCGGCGGAACCCACGTGCATAATACCGCCGAGATCGGCCTCTTTCTCATCACAAAAGAGTCGGGCGTCAGCGCCGGGGTGCGGCGAATCGAAGCGGTCTGCGGCAAAGAGGCCCTGCGGCAGGTGGAGCTGCTGCGTCGTGAGCGGGTCCAGCTGAGCGAAGAGCTCAAAAACCCCGATCCCCTCACCGGAGTACGCAAGCTCAAAGAGCAGATCAAAACCCTCAAGAGCGAGCTGGATGCCGCCCTGGCCGGCGGGGCCAAGGAGCTGGCCGAAGAGAAGATCGGCGACATCACCGTCATCGTCGACGAAATCGGGGCCGGCGACATCAAAAAGATGATCGACGAGATCAAAAACCGTCACGAAAAAGTGGCGGTGATGCTCTTCCAAAAAAAGGGAGACAAAGTCCTCTTGGCCGCCGGCAGCAAAAATACCCCCGTCAAAGCCGGCGACTGGATCAAGCAGATCGCCCCGATCCTGGGCGGCGGCGGAGGAGGGCGGCCCGATTTCGCCCAAGCCGGCGGCAAACTTCCCGAGAAGCTGCCTGAAGCGATGAAAGCGGCCAAAGCTTATCTGGACGAAGAGTTTCGGGTTTTGGATCTTTGAGCGCCGTAGCACTCAGTCGCAAGTCGCAAGCACGGCCCTATGGGCCTCACGTCGCAAGCGGAGAGTAAAAGAGGCTTAAAAAAAATTGTAGGTTGGGTCTTACCCAGCGTCTGAGGGAAGGAGATTTTTACGATCGAGTCTTTGTCGGTCGAAGGATGTCGCTTTTCTCTATGATGTTTGGCATGGCCAAACCTACAATGAGCTGAGAAATCTCCGTCATTCCGGGTTCGACTCGGAATCCAGGGCCCCAATTACCCGAAGAGCTTGGATCCTGAACCCAGTTCAGGATGACGAAAACGAACGGTTAAAGAATTTTGGGCATATTTCGGAGAAATAATCTCTGAATTGAAGGAGTCACCATGCAAGACCTGTTTCAAAATTACGCGCATTTCATCGTTTTTCTCCACGTCCTGGGAGCCATCGTCTGGATCGGCGGGATGATCGCCATCCGTGTCGCGGTCCATCCGGCGATGCAGAGCATCGAAGATCCCGAAATCCGGCTGGGCAAAACCCTGATGATTACCGAGCGGCTTTTCAATCTCGTGATGATCTTCGTGATTCTTATCGTCGTTACCGGCCTCATTATGGCCATCGCGCTGGGAGGCCATCAGGGCCCGGACAAAGTGATCTTCATCGTCAAAGAGGTGATCTGGACGGTGATGGCGATCAACTACACCTATATGTACATCAAACGCATCCGGGCCCAGCGCCACTTCAACGCCGGGGACCTGGCGGGCGCCAAAGCGCTGGTGGCCAACATTCCCAATCTCCTCCTGCCCATCAACATCGCTTTGGGACTGGTGGCCGTCTGGCTGGGAATTACGCTGAGAGGGTTCTGATGATGTTGGATTTTGGATGTTGGATTTTGGATGTTGGGGTCGCCAAAGCCCACCGAAACCATTCATCATTCACCATTCACCATTCATCACTTGAGAAACTCCAAAGGAGTTTCTCATGATCCGCCTCTGCTCCGCCTCCGAGAGCCGGGCGAAACTGCTGCGGGATTTCGGCATCGATTTCATCCAGTCTCCCGTGGAGTTTGACGAGGAGTCTTTGCAGATCGACGAGGCCCGCAAGTTTGTCTACCACGCCTCCAAAGGCAAATTGGCTGCAGCCGAAGCGGCTTTTGGCCTGGAGGTGCCCCTGCTGGTGGCCGATACGGTCGTGGCGGGGCCTTCGGGTGAGATCCTGCGCAAGGCGAAGGATCGCTCCGATGCCGAACGGATCCTGCGGTTGATCAGCGGCAGCGAGATCGCTATCGTCAGTTGCGCGCATCTCAAATCGCCTCGGCGTTACTTCCTCGATCTCTCCGCCACCCACTACCGCTTCGCCCCCTTCGACGAGGAGGATCTGCGGCGTTACATCGACAGCGGCGAGTGGCGGGGGAAAGCGGGTGCCTGTATGGTCGAAGGCTTCTGCAAACCCTACATCCGGCAGGTCCGTGGGCTGGAGAGTACGGCGATGGGGCTGCAGGTGGAGATCATCCGTCCCTGGATCGAAGGGTAGCGATGCCGTACCGACGGGAGCTTGCCGCTTTGCGCCGGGCGGGGCGCCTGCGTCGACGCCGGCTCTTCGATTCCGCTCTCGTCGATTTCGCCTCCAACGATTACCTTGGGCTGGCCGAAAAGCCCAAACGGCTCAAAAAAGCCGTAAAACTCCTCGAAACTTTCCCCTCCCACGGCCCCAAGGCCAGCATGCTGGTCAACGGCTATCACCCGATCCATCAACTCTTCGAAACCCGCATCGCCGAGCTCAACGGTTTCGAGGCGGGGATCGTCGTCGGCAGCGGATTTTTGGCCAATCTGGCACTCATCGAAGCCCTCGTACGCAAAAAAGACCGTCTCTTCATCGACGAAGAGTATCACGCCAGCGGGATGATGGCCACGGGCCTGCTCGGCGATCGCGTCACTCTCTTTTCGCACAACGATCCGGGGGAGTTGCGCCGACTGCTTCGCAAAAGTGATGCCGAGCGCAAGATCGTCGCCGTGGAGGGGGTCTACTCGATGTCGGGAGAGCGGATGGCCCGTGAGATCTTCGACGTAGCCGAAGAGGAGGGGGCCTTGCTCATCGTCGACGAAGCCCACAGCTCCGGGATCCTGGGGGAGCATCTGCTGGGGATTTTCGAGCATTACGGCATCGCTCCGGGCCCCGGGCATATCAAAATGGGGACCCTGGGCAAAGCCTACGGAAGCTACGGGGCTTACATCCTGGCGAGCCGGCACGTCACGGAATACTTGGAGAATCGCGGCAAACCGCTGATCTACTCCACCGCCCCTTCGGTGATCGACACGGCTTTGGCGCTGGAGAATCTCGAGTACATCCGCACTCACGCGAAAAAGCTGGCTCGACGCCTCAAGAAGCGTCGCCGAATCGTTCAGGAAATCCTGGGAATCGGGATGGAGTCCCAGATCCTGCCCCTTCGCGTCGCTTCCGACAAAGAGGCACTGCATTTGCAGGAGCGTTTGACGCAAAAGGGGTGGCTGGTGGGAGCGATTCGCCGGCCGACGGTGGAGCGTCCGATCCTGCGGATCATCCCGCGCCTCGGGAGCCCGATGAAAGAGTTGCGTCGAATGCTTCGCTTTCTGAAAAAGGAGGCGAAGTGATCCGCATCGAAAAGCTTCGCATCCGCAGCGGGGAGAGGGAACTGGTGGACCTGCGCTTCGCAATCGACAAATCCCTGGCCCTGGTAGGGGAGAGCGGCAGCGGCAAATCCCTGACGCTTAAGGCATTGATCGGGATGCTCCCCTCGACGTTGGATTGGGAGATGGAGCTCAAAGCCCCCTTCGAGCTGAAGCGGGGCGAAACTCTCGCTTTCATCCCCCAAAACCCCTTCACCGCCCTTTCGCCGATGACGAAGATCCGCAAACAGTGGTTCGCTTCCAAAGAGAGGGCCCGGGAACTTTTCGGCCTTTTGGGGCTGGAGTGGAGCCTCTTTGAGCGCTATCCGCCCCAGCTCAGCGGCGGGCAGTTGCAGCGGATCATTTTCGCCATCGCACTCAGCGGAGATCCAAAACTGCTGCTGCTCGATGAGCCGACGACGGCGCTGGATCCGCATCTGCGTGAAGAGATTGCCCGGCTTTTGGTAGACTTGCAAAAGCGCTTCGGTTTCGCCACGCTTTTTGTCACCCACGACATCAATCTCGCCGCCAAAATCTGCGAAGAGATGCTGGTCATCCGCAAAGGGCGGGTGGTGGAGCAGGGGCCCAGCCTCAGGATCCTCGAGCATCCGGCGAACGACTACACCCGCCGCCTGGTGGAGGCGAACTTCGCCCACAGGGAGTTTCGACAATGATCAGCCGTTTCATCAAAGGCTCCATCATCCTCGCCATCGTTTTTTTGATCGCGTTGATCGGTGCTTTCATCTACGCCTATCAGGAGGTGGAGCTCGACGCGGATCAGCTCATCAATTACCACCCTCAGGTCTCCAGCGAAATCCTTGATCGCAACGGCAGGCACCTCGCCTACGTCTTCAAAAAACGCCACCGCCTCTACGCCACGTTCGACGAGCTGCCTCCCCGCCTCGTCGAAGCACTGATTGCGACCGAAGATACCCGCTTTTTCGAGCACGGCGGGGTCAATCCCGACGCGATTTTGCGGGCGGTGGTCGCCGACATCAAAGCCCGCAAATTCGTCGAAGGCGGAAGTACCCTGACCCAGCAGTTGGTCAAAAACAAGCTGCTCTCCAGCCGCAAAAAACTGGCCCGCAAGATCAAAGAGGCGATCTTGGCGATGAAGATCGAAAACGTCCTGAGCAAAGAGCAGATCATCGAGCGCTATCTCAACGAGATCGCCTACGGCAACAATTACTTCGGGGTCAAGACCGCCGCGCAGGGGTACTTCCACAAGCCCCTCTCCAAGCTCACCCTCAAAGAGATTGCGATCCTCGTCGGCATCCCCAACGCTCCGAGCTACTACAATCCGCGCCGCCACTACCAGCGCACCCTCAACCGCGCCAACGCCATCCTCTACCGGATGAAATCCCTGGGCTGGATCACCGAAGCCCAGTATCGCGAAGCGATCAAGGAGGTCCCCAAAATCTACCGCAGCAGCCTCAGCCAAAACATCGCTCCCTACGTCGTCGATGAAGTGCTGCGGCGTTTCAAAGGGAAATTCGGCGACATCCGCACCGGGGGGTACAAGATCTATACCACGATCGATATGCGGATGCAAAAAGCGGGTCGGGATGCGGTCAAATACGGCTACGACCGGCTGATGAAGCGCTACAGGGAAAATCCGAAAAAAAGCAATCTCAACGGCGCCCTCATCGCCGTGGAGAACAAAACCGGCGATATCCTGGCCCTGGTCGGGGGAGTGGATTACCGCAAAAGCGCCTTCAACCGGGTGACGATGACCCGGCGCCAGCCCGGATCGGCCTTCAAACCTTTCATCTATCAGACCGCTTTGGATATGGGGTACAACCCCGCCAGCAAACTCACCGACTTGGCCCGGACCTTCCAGTACTACAAAAACGGCAAGCGCAAAGTGTGGGCTCCCAAGAATTACGAACGGGATTTCAAAGGCTTCATCACGCTGCGCGAGGCCCTGGTGCATTCACGCAACCTGGCGACGATCAACCTCGTCTACGACATCGGGCTCGAGACGATCCGCAGACGCCTGGCTTTGCTGGACGTCAAAAACATCCCCCGGGATATGTCCATCGCCCTGGGCAACCTCGCGATCAGCCCGCTGAAGATGGCGCAGATCTACACCGTCTTCTCCAACTACGGCCATATGATCGAACCGAGACTGGTGAGCAAAATCGTCTCCAAGGAGGGGTCGATCATTTACGAGACCAAACCCAAGGAGATTGTCGACTTCACCCGGCCCGAGCAGGCCTATTTGATGACCGATATCCTGATGGATGTCATCAAGCGCGGTACGGGCAAAAACGCCGCGGTCAAGGGGATCGAACTGGCGGGCAAGACCGGGACGACCAACGACGGCGTCGACGCCTGGTTTTGCGGCTACTCTCCCGCGATGACGACGATCACCTGGTACGGCCGGGACAACAACCGCCCCATCGGCCGCCACGCCACCGGCGGATCGGTCGCGGCCCCGGCCTTCGCCCGTTTTTACCGTGATCTGCTGAAAATCAATCCCAACACCCCTCGGGCCTTTCCCGTCCCGGAGGGGGTCTACGTCGGAGAGGTGGACGGGCACAAAGAGCTCTATACGAAAATCTCTCCCCTGCCGAAAGAGAATGGTGCCCGAGATATCTTCGAAGAGGGGTTTGTGCCGACTCCTCCTCAGAAGAGAAGCTCCCAAGACGAAAACAGTGTGAAGAGCGCCTCGGATACCGAGAGGGTGGAGTCCGTCGATTTGGGGGGAGCGAAAGCTGGCAATGAGAACGGAGCGGAGGTTGATCATTTTGACGAGTCGGACGATCTCTTGGCTCCGGATCGTCAAAAGCCCGATAAGGCTGATGAGGAGAGCGGTTCGCTCTTTTGAGATTCGTCATTCGTTGTTTGTTTTTAGGTTTCGGGTTTTAGGTTTTAGGTGTTGGGTGTTGGGGGAATTTCCATAGTTTTGTAGCGTGGGATTGCTGTCCCACACTCTCGCCGGAAGGATAGCGAGAATCTCCTCTGGAGGCGGGACTTCAGTCCCGCAATGCCGGGTTGAAGCCCTGTCCTTACACCCGGGAAGGATCCGGGAAAGCGTCGGATCCTTATTGGGCTGTTTTCTTTTCCGGCTTTGTCTGTGTAGTCGGGTTGGAAGGATTTTTTGCCGGGGCGGATTTTTGGATCGGGATGACTTTTGCCGCCTTTTTCTTGGCAACGGTGACGACGATGGTGTCACCTTTTTGCTCCGCTTTTACCGTCGCGGGATCCGCGTCGGGGGGTAGGGTGAAGCTCTGCACGGAGCTGCTGTTGGAGTAGCTGATGATTTTTCCGTATTTGCCTTGCTGCTTTTCGATCTTTTTGTTCTCCGATATTTCGATGGTGAGCATATTGTTTTCCGTCGAAATTTTCACTTTGGAGTTTTTCAGATCGTTGACCTTGATAGCCAGTTCGTAATGATCTCCCTTGTCCTGAAAGCCGGAACTGAGTATTCCTGAGGAGTGCACTAGGATCGGCATTTTCATAATCGAAGGGGTTTGGAAGTTTTTCTCGAAATTTTGAAAGAGTTGATCCATTTGTTGCTGCATCGCACGCATCTGCTGCATCTGCATTTGGAAGATCCGCTCCATATCGG
>JALWNT010000121.1 GCA_027080995.1 Campylobacteraceae bacterium
CAATCCCTCCTTTTTCAGAGAGTCGGCGCTTTCGATCAAAAGATAATCGGTATCGAGCATCCGCTGAATCTCCCGTACCGTCCCCAGAAGCTCTTCGCCCTCATAGAGAGATGCCCCTTCGATTTCAAACCAATAGTGCTCTCCCTCTTTCAAAGGACAGAGCTCCCGAGTTTTGGCTTCGTCACTGTAGATTTTGGCATTCGTGAGTTCTCGGGCTTTTTCGGGGCTGTCATAGCCCCGAAAGCGGATCAGTCCCCTACGCGAATCGTAGGCTTCGATCGTGAGCGGTCCGCGGGAACTTTCGAGCGTAACACCGGCTTTGAACTGTTCGGGAAAATCGGTATGAAGATGAAATTTCAAGTCGCCGTGAAGGCCGACCCTCTTGCCCACCTGGGCGATAAAGAATCGCTCCCGCTTCATCGATCAGCCCACGGACTGAACGTTGAGACGATAGCTTTTGCCGTCTTTGGCCTTACAGCCGGAGACAACGGCTTTGATGGCGTTGATCATCCGTCCCTCTTTGCCGATGAGTTTCCCGACATCTTCGGGATTGGCATAGAGGGTAATCTCGTCGTAGCCTTCATCCAATTCCCGCCTTTCGATGCGCAGATCGTCGGGGTGGCGAACGATCAGACGGGCATAGGAGAGGATGAAGTCGCGAACCATCGGCTTACTTGCCGGCCAGACGCTTGACGGTGGGGCTCATTTGAGCGCCGACACCGAGCCAGTAGTTCAGACGCTCTTCGTCGAGCTTGACCTCTTTCTCTTTGGCGACGGGGTTGTAGTAACCGATCGATTCGATCCAGCCGCCGTCGCGGCGTTTGCGGCTGTCGGTGACGACGATACGATAAAAAGGCTTCTTTTTGCGTCCCATGCGGGTCAGTCTGATAACGGTCATGATGTTTCCTTGCTTGGTGTGTTTTGAAAAGTTCTGACAACTCTCTTTGACGGCAAGAGACTCATCAGGACTTTTGGAAGGGGATTATAGCAAAATTTTCTGAAACGGTGGTATCCCCAGGAGGACTCGAACCTCCAGCTAGGCCTTAGGAGGGCCCTGCTTTATCCGGTTAAGCGATGGGGACACGAAGCCCGCAATGATAACGGCAGCTCTCTTAAATCCAAATTATCCGTATTATCCGTCTACAACAAAGCTCACTCGAAAAAGGACGGAAGCGTTACTTCTTTTTCATCACGAAAAAAAGTTTGTCCGGCTCATCGCCGTAAAGCGTGACAGGATCGCAGCGCAGGATTTCCATTCCCGCCCTCTCGGCGATTTTTTCTGCATCGTGCTCGTATTGCCGAATCGTCTGCGAATGCTTGTGCCAACATTCGCTTCTGCGCTCGAAGAGGGTGAAGTCGGCCCGGTAGATTCCCGCGTCAAAATCGCTTTCTATGGCCAAAAAACGATCCGTATCTTCGGCGGTAAAGGCTCCGACGGCCACCTCTTCAAAACCGTAGAGCGTATTGAGGTCACAAAGCAGATAACCGCCGGGGTTGAGCCGTTTTGTCAAACATCCGAGAAAAGCGGTCAACTCCTCTTCCCTAAGATAGTTGAGCATATCAAAAACGCAGGTAACGACGTCGAAGCGCCCGGTGTGTTCACAGAGATCGATGCACTGCGCCCGCACACCCCGGGCCCGGGCCCTGCGTACCATTTCGGGACTCAGATCGATCCCTTCCATATAGGCGACAAGAAAGGCTCCTTGCATCTGCAGCAGAAAATCTCCGCTCCCGCAGCCGACATCCAGCAAGGTATCGAAGTCGATCTCCCGTAACGCCAGCAGGTAATGCGCATAAAGCTTCGGCGCCGCTTCGTAAACCCCGAGCATATCTTCGACTTTGGCATAGAGATCGAGCGCATCGGTTGGATTGGACATCGGTGATTCCTTTGGAAAAACTGAGAGGTGGGTCGCCGCTTTGCGGCTGGTGGAATCGGCACTTCGTACCCGGCAAAAGGTTCAACTTCTCACCTTCTCACCAGCGCGTAGCGCGATCCCACCCCCTCACCCCACAAGAGAGCGAAGCAAACACTCCCTCAACCAAAGACCAAAAACTAACGACTAAAGACCAACGACCAAAGACTAAAAACCAAAGACTAACGACCAACAACCTCTTTGATCTTCCCGTAAAGATCGAGAATCTCCTCTTTTTTGGCGTAGAAGCTGTTTTTGTTGGCGATAAGATGGGCGGAGGATTCCATAATGTCTTCAGCGACCTTGAGGCCGTTTTCCCGCATCGTGTTGCCGGTCTCCACGATATCGACGATCGCGTCGGCCAGGCCGACCAGGGGAGCCAGCTCGATGGAGCCGTAGAGTTTGATCACCTCCACGCCCACGGCTTTGGAGGCGAAATAGTTTTTGGTGATGTTGACCATTTTGGTCGCGACTTTGATGTCGGGACGGTTCCAGTCGAGCGCGTCTTCGTTTCGGATCCCGATGGCGACTTTGCAGCGCCCGAGCCCCAGGTCGAGAAGGTCGATGATGTCGAGCTCTTTTTCGGTGATCACATCCAACCCCACGACCCCCAGATCCGCCGCACCATACTCCACGTAGGTGGGGACATCCTGATTGCGGACGTTGAGAAAGCGAAAGCCGTGCGCTTCGAGAATCAGTTTGCGACTCTCGAATTCGAATCCCTCGCCGAAGAGTTCGGAGAAGATTGCCAGCGTCTCTTCGGCGATACGGCCTTTGGGGAGGGCGATGGTCAGCATGATCGCTCCTTGGAGGAAGAGGCGCTTCGCTTTTTAGTAAATGGTGAATGGTGAATGCTGAATGGTTTAGGTATGCGTCGCATTACGACGCTTTTTTTTAATAAGTTTTCCTTCATATCACACTTCCTTAAAAAATAAAACTCGTTGTGAAAACAACGTTTCCAAAATCATTCATCATTCACCATTAACTATTCATCAAGATACGGAACGCAACGCGTTCTGCATCCCCTCGAAGACCAAGGTTTCCGAAAAAATCGCCTCCGCCAGATAGGAGGCAAGCAGACGACCGTCTCCACCGCTGACATAGAGGGGCAGATTCTCTCGGAGGCGTTCGATCTCGTGAACGATGGGCGCAATGATACCATAGCCGAGCTGCACCGCTGTTCCTGAGGGAAGCGCATCGAGTGACGCGGGCCATTCACTTTTGCGCTCAAGCACGGGGGAGATCTCGGCAAACGCTCGGCGGTAGGCGTGAAGACCCGGCAGGATAAATCCGCCCCGATAGACCCCCCCGACGACTTTGTCCACCGTCAGGGCACTGCCCGCATCCACATAAATCCCGTCTCCCCGGCTCAAGCAGAGGGCCCGGCGATCGACGCCCATCCCTTCGTAGGCCCCGGGCAGAGAAATCTTTTCCGAAATATCCCGCCAATAACTCTCCCGCACAAGCCGCTCTTTCGTCTTTTGCGAGACGCTGATGTAGTGAACGATCCTCTCCCCGAAATTTTCGATCGCATCGTCGGTCTCCAGATGCAACACTCTTCCCTCTTCATAGAGGTGGATATGGCGGTTTCCCACATCGGCCAGGATCACAGCTCCTCCTTCGCCCGATGGCGCAACCAATAAAAGAGGCTCAATCCCGCCACGGCGATCAGCACGAGGATCGTCGCACTGTGCAGATAACGGGAGAGCTCCTCTTTGTGAGCTCCCAGGAAGTAGCCCAGCAGCGCCAACACCGTGACCCAGATCCCCGCCCCCAGTGCGGTGTAGAGGCTAAAACGCCCCAGAGACATCCGTGACAGTCCCGCCGGCAGGGAGATGTACTGCCGCACCCCGGGGATCAAGCGTCCGTTGAAGGTCGAAATCTCACCGTGTTGTGCGAAAAAACGCTCGAGCTTCTCCAGGTTTTCAGGCTTGAGGAAAAAGTAGCGCCCGTACCGCAGAAGAAAGGGACGCCCGTAGCGATAGGCAAGCCAATAGTTGAAAAGCGCTCCCGTCACCGACCCCAGAATCCCGGTCGCGATAGCCAGAGGCAGATTCATCTCTCCCTGAAAAGCCAGATATCCCGCCGGAATCATAATCACTTCGCTGGGAAAGGGAAAAAAGCTGCTTTCAAGAAACATCGCAATGAAGATACCGAAATAGCCCCAGGCGTTGACGGTCTGGACGATCCAGTCAATTATGGAGTTCAACATTTGTTGAACTCCATAGTCGAAATGAAGAATGGTGAATGGTGAATGGTGAATGATTTCGGTTGGCGTTGCATTGCAACGCTTCCAATAACCAATAACCAATAACCAATAACCGCGCCGAAGGCGCCTTCACTTGCGACTTGCGACCTCGCCGTAAGCACCTCCCAATTCCGCATTTCTAATTACTAATTTCTAATTTTCCTGAAACGCGCCGATGGAGATGAGCTTTTCGTAACGCTTTTGCACCAGCTCCTCTTTGCTCAACTCCCTCAGACTTCGAACCGCATCGAGATAGTACTCTTTGACCGCCTTCGCGGCGGCTTCTTTGTCGCGGTGGGCACCGATGAGCGGTTCGTCGATGATGTCATCGATCAAGCCGTGCTCTTTGAGGGCGTCGGGGGTGATTTTGAGCGCTTTGGTCGCCTGCTCGACCTTGGAGGGGTCGTTCCACAAAATCGCGGAGCACCCCTCGGGTGAAATGACGGCGAAGACCGAATAGCGCATCATCGCCAGACGGTCGGCGACTCCGATGGCCAGGGCTCCGCCGGAGCCTCCCTCTCCGATGACCACGGAGACCAGAGGGACTTTGACACCGGAGAGTTCGAAGAGATTGCGGGCGATCGCTTCGCTCTGTCCCCGCTCTTCGGCTCCAAGACCGGGATAAGCGCCCGGAGTGTCGATGAGCATCAGGACCGGAATGTCGAATTTCTCCGCCAGTTTTACCGCACGCAATGCCTTGCGGTACCCCTCCGGATGGGGCATTCCGAAGTTTCGGCGGAGCTTGTGCTTGGTGCCCCGGCCTTTCTGCTCGCCGATGAGCACCGTCCGCTGCCCGTCGATCCATCCCAGATAGCAGAGAATCGCCGGGTCGTCACGGTACATCCGATCGCCGTGGATCTCCTGCGCATCCTCCATCATCAGGCGGACGTAGTCCAGAGCGTAGGGGCGGTCGGGATGGCGGGCGAGCTGGAGTTTCTGATAGTCGCTCAGGGAGCCGAACGTCTTCTTGACCTCTTTTTCGAGATCTTTGCGGAGGATCTCCACCGCTTCGTTATCCCCGCGGGCCCGGGCCGACTCGATGTCCTGCTGGATCGCCTCGATGGGCTTTTCGAAATCGAGGTAGGTGGCCATAGGAGTAGATCAGACCCGCTTGAAGATGACGACGCCGTTGGTGCCGCCGAAGCCGAAGGAGTTGCTCATCACCACATCGAGCTTCGCTTCGCGCGCTTCGTTGGGGACGTAGTCGAGATCGCAGTTTTCATCCGGCGTCGTGTAGTTGATCGTGGGAGGAATGACCCCCCGCTCCATCGCCATCAGAGCGATCACCGCTTCGATGGAGCCGGCGGCTCCCAGGCAGTGGCCGATCTGACCCTTGGTGGAGCTGACCGGCGGGCAATTCTCTTTGCCGCCGAAGAGTTCTTTGAGCGCGGCGGTTTCGTTCTTGTCGTTGATGGGGGTGGAGGTCCCGTGGGCGTTGACGTAGTCGACCTTGGGATTTCCGGCCATCTTCATCGCCGCTTTCATCGCCCGCAGCGGGCCGTCCATCGTCGGAGTCGTGATGTGGTTGGCGTCGCCGCTCTCACCGAAGCCGATCAGCTCTCCGTAGATCTTCGCACCGCGCGCTTTGGCGGCTTCGTACTCTTCGAGGACGAGCGAGCCGGCTCCTTCTCCCATAATGAAGCCGTCGCGCTCCGCGTCGAAGGGGCGGGAGGCGTGTTTGGGATCGTCGTTGCGGGTCGAGAGGGCTTTCATCGCCGCGAATCCTCCCACACCGATGCCGGTGATCGCAGCTTCGCCGCCGACGACCAGCATCCGATCGGCTCCGCCTAGAAGAATCGTCTTGGCCGCTTCGCTGATGGCGTGGGTCCCGGCGGCACAGGCGGTCACGGAGCCGAGATTGGGGCCTTTGAGCGTATGGGCGATGGAGACGAAACCGCCCAGCATATTGGCCAGCGCCGAGGGGATGAAGAAAGGAGAGATACGCCGGGGGCCGCGCTCGTGCAGCACGATCGAGTTTCTTTCGATGGTCGGCAGGCCGCCGATTCCTGAGGCGCAGCTGACCCCGAAACTCTCCCGCTCGACGCTCTCGTCGATCCCCGCATCGGCGATCGCTTCGGCGGCGGCCTTGAGCCCCAGCTGGATGAAACGGTCGGCTTTTTTGACCTCTTTGGGATCCATCACGGTCTTGGGATCGAAATTTTTCACCTCCGCCGCGATTTTTACCGAGAAAGCTTCGGGATCGAAGAGCGTGATGGTATCGACGCCGCACTCTCCTTTGACGATGGCTTCGAAGGCACTCTCTTTATCGTGCCCGACACTGTTGATCATCCCCAAACCCGTTACGACGACTCTTCTCACCTTCGACTCCTCTGTGACGTAATAGATGCGAACCTTCCGCGAAAGCTCGCATCTGCCACGTCGGCCCCGCAGGGCGGCGTTTTATTTGTGCTCTTCGATGAACTTGATGGCGTCGGCGACGGTCGCGATCTTCTCGGCCTCTTCGTCGGGAATCTCGATGTCGAACTTCTCTTCGAGCGCCATAACCAGCTCGACGACGTCCAGGCTGTCCGCTCCCAGATCTTCGACAAATTTCGAATCCTCTTTTACCTCGTCGGGGTTGACGTTCAGCTGCTCGACCACTACCTCTTTGACTTCATCCAGAATTGCCATTCTTTGCTCCTATCGTTGAATTTATGGTCACAAGTATAGCCAAAAGTCGTTGAAACTATTGTGCATTTCCTTCGACTTTGAAACGCGGCGGCTCACCCGCGGACTCTTTCGGTGCGGCGGCCGGAGTCGATTCGCCCTCGCAGCAGTTGAGCAGGGATTTGTCGGGGCGTCGGATGAAGTCGACGCCCCGGTAGATCGTATACAGCCCGTAGAGGACGACGACCACCGCCGCGAGATTGATCATCACCCGGCGTAGATTGCTGCGGGTAAAGAGCGAGGTAAAGAGCCCCAGACCCAGCAGTGCCGGGACGGTGGAGAGGCCGAAGATCAGCATCACGAAGGCTCCCCAGAGCGGGCTGCCGGTGCTGGCCGCCTCCACGGCGAAGAAATAGACCAGCCCGCAAGGCAGCAGACCGTTGAGAAGCCCCAGCAGATAGAAGCTGTAGAGGGAACGGTCACGCAGAATGTAGCGAAAAGCCCGCTGATACCATCCGCTGCGGGAGAGCGAATGCTCCAGGGAATTGAGAAAGCCGATCTTTCCCACCAGCGAAAGACCGGCAAGGATCATAAAAACCCCGGCGACGATGGTCAGGATGCCGTTGGCGAAATTGTTGAATTTGGCGACACCGCCGATGGCACCGAAGAGTGCTCCGAGCGTCACGTAGGTGGTGATCCGTCCGAAGGAGTAGAGCAGATGCGCCGTCACTTCGTGGGCTTTGCTCCAGCTTTTGTCGATCTTGGCGGAGCTGTAGGCGATGACGATCCCGCCGCACATCCCCAGGCAGTGTCCGAAACTCCCCAGAAAGGCGGCCGTTACGATCGCCAGAATGTCGATGCCGCCCACCTCAGACCCCCAGGAGTTTTTTGCGGATTTTCGGATTGGTGAGGTTCTCGCCCCGCAGCATCCGCAAGCGCATCTCTTCGAAATCTATGCACCCTTTGCAGCGTTTCTCCCGGGCCCCGAATCCGTAATGCATCGCCGTAGCGTCCGCGACGCCGTACCAAGCTTTGTGCGCGTCGATCCAGCGCTTGGTATCGAGGGTATGGACCCAGAGCTTCGCCCGGTCGGCCCAGGGTTTGTCTTTGAGCCAAAGAATCATACAACCCGGATCGTCGAAAAACCAGGTCCGCCCGTCGGGAGCGATCACTTCGCAGGCGTTGCGCTCGCTTTTGATGAGCATTTTGCATTCGGTGTCGTTGGTCCGATCCAGCTTGATCGGCAGGGGTTTGAAGGCGGTGTTGCCCTTGACGATGGTCACGGGGCCCTCCTTTTCGGCCATCGAAAAGAAGATCAGGGCCACCACGGCGACAAAAATAGCCGTGGCGACGAAAGGCATCGCTTTTTTCATAGGAAAACTCCGTTTCGAAGATAATAGACCCCTACATAGAGGGAGCATAGTAGCACAAAGGCACTAACCAGCGCCAGGGCGAAGCGCTCGAGGCGCCGACTCTTGATTCCGAGAAAAAGCTGCAAAATCGCAGCCGTCAATCCAAGGAAAACCCCGCCGAAGAGCGTCCCCCAGATGGCGTAGCCGACGTAATAGTACGCTTTTTGAAGCATACAGAAGGGGCATTTGTGCGTCGGAAGCTCGTAGACGTAGGTCCCGAAGAAGTAAACGACGGCGTAGTAGGCGACAAAGACGAAGAGCCCGTACCCTGCCAACTCCATCCAGCTTCGATGCGCCAGGGTCGCCGCCACGATGAAGAGATAGAGAAGGTAGAAAAGCAGCAGAAGCTTCGCGGTGTCCAAGCCGAAGGGCAGAGGATTGGCCCCTTCCAGCTGCCCGAAGAGTGCCGAACAGCAGCTGACGGCTTTGTGGATATCGATGTGGGTGAAGTAGGCCCAATCCATCCCCAGCTCCACCGTCGCCAACGCGAAGATCAGCACAAAAAGCCACCCTTTGAGCCGAAACCAGGGGTAATCTTTTGCCTCCAGGTCGTAATGGTTGATCGCCATCCAGAGCAGCAGCAGAAAAAGAAGCAGAAGCTTCAAAAAGAGCAGCGGCAGCCCGTAGCCGTTGGCGCTGATCACCCCCGCTGCACACATCGCCCCGGGGACCAGGTCACTGAGCCGGTCGATCGCAAAGACGAAAAAGGGAAGGAGAAAAAACTTGATGACAAACGCCGCCAGGATGATCGTCATCACCAGATAGGCCCGCCGCTCCAGCGCGTACTGCTCCTCACTGGTACTTCCGAAATCCCAGCGCCACAGAATATGCACCGAGACCCCGAAAGCGATCGCCAGCAGACCCCAGACCACGCTTTCGCTGAGGAGATAGACCAATACTTGGGTGTTGAGCAGCACGGGAGTCATCGTCCGACTCCTGTCGAACGAATGGAAGATGGAAGATGGAAGATGGAAAATTTCGATAG
>JALWNT010000122.1 GCA_027080995.1 Campylobacteraceae bacterium
CAATCTCGCCGCCGGAGGTCCCGTGGTCTATCCTCTGACCAAAGCTTTCATCCTCACCCCGGTCCTGGCCCACTCCCTGACCAATCAACGCCCCCTGGTACTTCCGGCGGATTTCCGCATCGAGCTCGACACCGAAAAGTACGAAGCGGTCGCCACCATCGACGGCCAGGAGCGCTACGATCTGGAAGAGGGGGACCTGGTCTGCATCAGCGGCGCCAAAGAGGGGGCCCGGCTCCTGCACCGCAAAGAGCGCAACTACTTCAGTGTTCTGCGTGACAAACTGCACTGGGGAGAGAAGAATTGGTGATGGGCTTCGCCGGTTATCGGTCATTGGTCATTGGTCATTGGGAGGATGCCTTTGATATGGTAATTGGTTATTGGTTATTGGTTATTGGGTGCGTTGCAACGCAACGCAAACCGAAACCATTCACCATTCATCATTCACCAACAATCGGTTTTTCACTGCTCACTGCCCACACTTCGCTGTTTCGCACGGAGTGAGAAAATGATCTCCCGCCTCTATCTCAAAAATCTGCTTTCCTTCAAGGAGGTGGAGTTGGAGTTCGCCCCCGGGCTTGTGGTGCTGACCGGTCCCAGCGGGGCGGGGAAATCGGTGTTGATGCAGGCGATTTTGGCGCAGTTCGGTCTGGGAAGCAGCGATGCGAAGCTCTGCGAAGTGGAGCTCAAACGCCCCCGGGGTCTCCACAGCGACGCCTACGAGCTGGAGGAGAATCTCGCGCTCAAGTCGATCCGCAAAGAGAGGGTGGCCCACTACATCGACGCCCAAAAGATCTCCCGTAAGGCGCTTCGGGAACTTTTCGCCCCCTACGTGCGTTATCTGAGCGTCCGGGACCGGGGAGGGCTGGAGAGTGCGACACTGGTCGGCCTGCTGGACGCCTCCCGCTCCGCCCGGGAGAGCTCCTACAAAAAACTCCTCAAAGAGTATCGAAAAAGGTTTCGGCTCTTTTCGCAGAAGCGTGACGAGTTGGAGCGGATCCTGGAGGAGGAGCGGGAGCTGGCCGAGCGCAGGGAGTTCGCCCGCTTCGAGATCGAGAAGATCGACGCCATCGCCCCCAAAGAGGGGGAGTACGAAGAGCTTCTGACCATCAAGCAGCAGCTCTCCCGCATCGACAAGA
Organism: Campylobacteraceae bacterium; assembly: GCA_027080995.1. GTDB lineage: Bacteria > Campylobacterota > Campylobacteria > Campylobacterales > Sulfurovaceae > Nitratifractor. Next base: position 1,137 of record JALWNT010000122.1, read on the forward strand.
TCCGTGAGGCTATGGAGCGGGCGGCACCGATCTTCGATCTGGAGGAGCGGGTCCAGGAGCTTTTTGCCCTCGCGGGAAAAGATGCCGATTACTTCAGCGACGCGATGAACCAGCTGCGTGCCGATTTCGAAGAGTTGGAGAACCTCTCGGAGGAGTTGGCTGAGGTGGAGATCGAAGGGGTGCTGGAGCGCCTGGAGGCTCTGTCGGCCCTGATCCGGCGCCACGGCTCCGTGGGCGAAGCCCTGGAGTATCGCGAAGCGAAAGCCAAAGAGCTGGAGGGCTACGAGAATATCGAGCGGGACAAAAGCGCATTGCTCTCCTTCCTGGAGCTGGAGGAGCGGGAGCTCTCTACCCTGGCGCAGCGGATCAGCCGGGGGCGGCAGGAAGAGGCGCAGCGGGTCGCCGAAGCCCTGCAGCAGCCGCTGAAGAAATTGCGCCTGCCGGCAGTCACTTTCCGTTTTGAAGCCTCGAAGATGGACAGCGACGGAATCGACCGGATCGATCTGGATCTGGAGGGCTCCGGCGCATCCACGCTGAGCGGCGGAGAGTTCAACCGTCTGCGCCTGGCGCTGATGAGCGTGACGCTGGAGGGGACGAAGGGGAGCGAGGGGGTGATCTTCCTCGACGAGATCGACGCCAACGTCAGCGGCGACGAGTCGATCGCCATCGCCGAACTCATCGAGGGGCTTTCGCGCATCTATCAGGTCTTCGCCATCTCCCACCAGCCCCATCTCAGCGCCCGCGCCGATCAGCATATCCTGGTGCGCAAAGAGGGAGACGAAAGCCGCGCCCTCTCTCTGGAGTCCGAAGAGAGAGTGCGAGAAATCGCCCGGATCGTCAGCGGAGAGCGCGCCGACGCCGAGGCGACGGCCTTCGCCAAAAAACTCTTGAAATCCC
>JALWNT010000123.1 GCA_027080995.1 Campylobacteraceae bacterium
GCAGACGTGTGACGCTTTATTGGTAGCTTCCGGCTACCATCGCTTCGACCTTCTCCAGCAGTTCCAGGTAACGGTCGCTCGCCTCTTCGTACTCCAGTTCCGCCGCGGCCAACTCTTCGCTGACGGTACTGAGCCCTTTTTGATTGTAGCACTCCGGATCGGCGAGGCAGGCGTTGAGTTCGTCGAGCCTCTTCTCCAGCGCTTCGATCTTGTCGGGGAGGAGATCGAGATCACGCTGCTCTTTGTAGCTGAGTTTGAGGGTCCGTTTGCGCTCTTTGCGGATCGCTTCGACTTTGGGGGCCTCTTCGATCTCTTTTTCCATCTTCTCCAGTTGGCCGATCTCTTTCTCGATTTCGAGGTATTCGGTGTAGCTCTGATGGGACTCTTCCACCGTGCCGTCGCCCCGGAGGATGAAGAGCTTTTGGGCGATCTTGTCGACGAAGTAGCGGTCGTGGCTGACGAAGAGTACGGAGCCCTGGTAGGCGATGAGTTTCTCTTCGAGGATGTTGATGGTCTGGATGTCGAGGTCGTTGGTGGGTTCGTCGAGGATCAGGCAGTCGTAGTGCTTCGTAAAAAGCAGGGCCAGAGCGACACGGTTTTTCTCCCCGCCGCTGAGCTGGCCGACCCTTTTGTCGAGGTACTCCTTGGGGAAGAGGAAGCTTTTGAGGTAGCCGAAGACGTGCATATTGCGCCCCATTACCTGTACCCGGTCTCCACCGTCGGGGCAGAAGGTCTCGATGAGGGTGGCGTCGTCTTTGAGCATCTCCCGGTGCTGATCGAAATAGCCGACGCTGATATCGACGCCCCGCTTGATGCGTCCGCTTTCTGGCTCCAGCCGACCTAACAGGAGCTTGAGTAGCGTCGATTTGCCGCTGCCGTTGGGGCCGACGATGGCGAGTTTGTCCCGCTGGAGGATCCGGGTACTGAAATTTTGGATCAATTCCCGTCCGGCGATGGAGTAACTCAGATCCTCCACCTCGAAGAGGACTTTCTTCTTCGCCATCGCCTTTTCGCCTTTCCAGCTGCGCTTTTCCCGTTCCAGTTCCACCCGGAGTTTGCGAATGAGCGATGGATTTTCCTTGGCCTTTTCCCGCAGTTCGAAGACCCGCGCCTTGCGCCCCTGGTTGCGGGTTTGGCGGGCCTGGACGCCTCTGCTGAGCCACTCTTCTTCTTTTTTCAGCAAGCGCAGCAGGTTTTCGTGCTCTTTTTGCAGGGCGGTCAGACGCCGCTCTTTTTGCTCTAGATAGCTTTGATATCCCCCTTTGTAGCTGACCAATTTGTGCTTTTCCACTTCGACGATGCGGGTGGCGATGCGGTCGATGAAGTAGCGGTCGTGGGAGATGAAAAGCAGGGTGAATTTCTCTTTGAGGAGCACCTCCTCAAGAAACTCCACCATATAGACGTCCAGGTGGTTGGTCGGCTCATCCAGCATCAGTACGTCGGGCCGCCGCAGGATCAGGCCCGCCAGCGCGACGCGGCGCTGCTCCCCGCCGCTGAGGGTATTGACCAGGCGATCCTCGTAGGCTTTGAGCTGAAACTCCTGAAGCACCCGCTCGATCTTGGCGTCGAGGTTCCAGGCGTTGTGATGGTCCAGATAGGCGGCCACTTCGGCGTGCTCTTGCAGCAGGGCTTTGTCCTCGGGCCGATCGGCGATCGCTTCGCTGAGGCTCTGGTAGCGCTTTTGCGCCTCTTTGAGTTCGGTGAGCTGTTCTTCGATCGCCTGACGGGTGCTCAAGCCTGCCTCGAAATGCGGCTGCTGGGAGAGCATCCCGAATTCCACGGAGCGGTCGATGACCCGCTTGCCTTCGTCGGGCTCTTCGAGCCCGGAGGCGATCTTGAGTAGCGTCGATTTGCCGCAGCCGTTGGGCCCGACGACGGCGACCCGCTCCCCGGGTCCGAGATGAAACTCCATTGCGCTGAAAATCTGTTTGACGTCGTAATTTTTGTAAATGTCGTAGAGATCGATGTAAGCCATTGTTTACTTTGTTATTGGAGTATTGAAG
>JALWNT010000124.1 GCA_027080995.1 Campylobacteraceae bacterium
TGCAGATCGTCCAGACCATCGGAGGCTTCTCCCTAGGGGGCGCCGACCTGGTCCGCCGCGCGATGGGAAAAAAGATCAAGGAGGAGATGGACAAACTCAAAGGGGAGTTCGCCGAAGGAGCGGCCAAAAAGGGCTTCGACAGAGCCAAGGCCGCCGAACTCTTCGATCTGATCGTCAAGTTCGCCGGCTACGGCTTCAACAAATCCCACTCCGCGGCTTACGCGATGGTCACCTTCTACACCTCCTATCTCAAGTGCTACTACCCCACCGAGTTCATGGCGGCCCAGCTGACTCTGGAGAAGGACAACACCACCAAAGTCGTCCGCTACGTCGATGCGGTCAAGCATATGGGGATCGAACTGCTGCCCCCCGACGTCAACCGCTCCGATCTGGCTTTCGTCGCCGACGAGATCGAGGGCAAACCGACGATCCTCTTCGGCCTGGGAGCCATCAAGGGAGCCGGAGACGTCGCCGTACGCTCCATCCTCGCGGCACGAGAAGAGGGGCCGTTCAAAGATTTGAGCGATTTCGTCTCCCGGATCGACACCTCCAAGGTCAACAAAAAAGTGATCGAATCCTTCATCAAAGCCGGTGCGCTCGACGGTTTCGGCTACAGCCGGCGGGCGATGCTGAGCCAGGTGGAGGCGATCGTCGAAGCCGCGGGCAAGGCGGCCCAGGCCAAAAAGATGGCCGAAAACTCCCTCTTCGGCGGCGGGGAAGAGATGACGCACGTCGAGTTGACGCTGGAGCAGATGCCGGAGTTCGAGGGGATGCAGATCCTGGAGTTCGAGAAAGAGACTCTGGGCTTTTACGTTTCGGGCCATCCTCTGGACAAATACCGCGAAGAGCTCGCGCAGATCAACTACACCCTCAGCTCCGAGATCGATGAACTCGCCGACGGTTCGCAGGCGCTGCTCATCGGCAAGATCGAGGAGATCACCGAAAAGATCTCCAAGAAGGGGAACAAATTCGGCATTGCCAACGTTCTCGACCTCCACGGCAACATCGAGCTGATGCTTTTTTCCGACCGGCTCAAGGAGCTCGAAGAGGAGTTCGACCTCTCCAAACCGATCGCATTCAAGGTCAAAGTGACCAAAGACGGCGACTACACCCGGATGAACATCCTCAAGATCGAAACCCTCAAAGAGGCGCGCAAAGAGAAGGTCAAAATCAAAAAAGAGGCCAAACACACCGAAGCGCCCGAGGAGCAGCCTCCCGTGATTTTGGCCCTGGATCTGATGCCCGACCCCAAAATCGTCGAAGAGCTCTACTGCCTGGCCGAGCGCTGCCCCGGGCCCCATCCGCTTCAGCTGCGCATCCGCAGCAAATTGGCCGATGTCGTGATCGAATCGCGCCTGCACGTCAGCGAAATGATACTTCAGGAAGCAAAAAACTTGGGAATTACCCCCGAAGAGACCCGCGAAGCGAGTTGAATATCCGGGAGTGAGCCTGTGAATGTAGCGTTATGAAACACTCCTCCCTTTCCGCCGCTCGCAGGGCGATACATTAACCTTCCCTCCCGGACGCACCGATATAATAGAGCCATCAAAATCAATCCAAAACAGGAGAACTCTATGAGCTCTAAACCCACCATCGTATGGTCCAAGATCGACGAGGCGCCCGCGCTGGCCACCTATTCGCTGCTGCCGGTCGTCCGCAACTACGTCGCCAAAGCCGGCGTCGATATCCGCCTGAGCGACATCTCCCTGGCCGGACGCGTCCTGGCCGCAATGGGCAAGGCCGAGGATGAGTTGGCCAAGCTCGGTGAACTGGTCCACCGCCCCGAAGCCAACATCATCAAGCTCCCCAACATCTCCGCTTCGGTGACCCAGCTCAAAGAGTGCATCGCCGAGCTCCAGGAGCAAGGCTACGACATCCCCGACTTCCCCGAAAATCCCCAGACCGAGGAAGAGAAGCAGATCGCGGCCAAATACGCCGGCTGCCTCGGTTCCGCCGTCAACCCGGTCCTGCGGGAGGGCAACTCCGACCGCCGCGCCGCCAAAGCGGTCAAGAAGTACGCCCAGGAGCATCCCCATCGCCTCAAGCCCTTTGCTAAGGATTGCAAGGCGCGGGTCGCGCATATGGACGGCAAAGGGGACTTCTACGGCAACGAAAAGTCGGTCATCATCCCCAAAGCCCAGACGCTGAAGATCCAGCTCAACGGCCAAACGATCAAAGAGGTCGAAGCCGAAACCGATGAGGTGATCGACGGAACCTTTATGTCCGCCAAAGCGCTGCGGGAGTTCTACGCCAAGACCATCGAAGAGGCCAAAGAGAAGGGCTTGATCTGGTCGTTGCACCTCAAAGCGACGATGATGAAGATCTCCGACCCCATTATGTTCGGCCATGCCGTACAAGTCTTTTTCAAAGACATCTTCGAGAAATACGCCGATGAATTCGAAAAAATCGGCGTCAATCCCAACCTCGGCCTGGGTGACCTCTACGACAAGCTGAAAAACTCCGACAAAGGCGAAGAGATCGAAGCGGCCATCAAAGAGGCGATCATCAACTCCGATCCCGCCCTGGCGATGAGCGACAGCGACAAGCTCATCACCAACCTCGATGCGCCCAACCTGGTCATCGTCGACGCTTCGATGCCTGTCGTCATCCGCGAGGGGGGCAAGCAGTGGGACAAAGACGGCAACGCCCGGGAAACCCTGGCCGTCATCCCCGACAGCAGCTACGGCCGTTTCTACGAAGCGATGATGGAAGATTGCAAGAAAAACGGCCAGTTCGACGTCACGACGATGGGAAGCGTCGCCAACGTCGGCCTGATGGCCAAGAAAGCCGAAGAGTACGGCTCTCATCCTACGACCTTCGAAGTGGCCGAAGACGGTGTGATGCAGGTCGTGGATGAAAACGGCCTCGTTCTGATGGAGCATCAGGTCGAAAAGGGAGACATCTGGAGAATGGTCCGGGCCAAAGACGTCGCGATCCGCGACTGGGTCCGCCTTGCCGTCGAGCGCGCCCGCATCGAGGGAGTCCCCGCCGTCTTCTGGCTGGACGAGAAGCGCGCCCACGACGCCAATATGATCAAACTGGTCGAGAAATACCTCAAAGAGCACGATACGACCGGCCTCGAGCTGCCGATTATGGATGTCGAAACCGCCACCTATTACACTAACGAGCGGGTGCGTGCGGGCAAAAACACGATCTCCGTCACCGGAAACGTTTTGCGTGACTATCTGACCGATATGTATCCGATCCTGGAGCTCGGCACTTCAGCCAAGATGCTCTCCATCGTCCCCCTGCTGGCCGGCGGAGGCCTCTTCGAGACCGGTGCGGGCGGTTCGGCGCCCAAGCACGTCGAGCAGTTCCTCAAAGAGGGTCACCTGCGCTGGGACAGCCTGGGAGAGTTCCTCGCTCTGGCCGAGTCGCTGCGGATGGAGTATATGAAGAGCGAAGACGAGAAGATCGGTGTGATGGCCGAAACCCTCGACAGAGCCAACGAAGGGTACCTCGACAACGACAAAGCCCCCAGCCGCAAATGCTGCGAGCCCGACAACAAAGCGAGCCACTACTGGCTGGCACGCTACTGGGCCGAGGCGCTGAGCACCCAGACTGCCGATCCCGCCTTGGCCGAAGAGTTTACCCCCGTCGCCGACGCCCTGGCCAAAAACGAAGAGAAGATCCTCGAAGAACTTCAGGCCGCCGAAGGCAAAGCCCAGGACATCGGAGGCTACTACCATCCCGACGATCTGCGGGCCGAAGCCGCGATGCGCCCCAGCAAAACCTTCAACGAAATCATCGACGCGCTCTAAGAGGTCTTTGTCACTCCGGGCGTTGCGGCCGCGGTCGGAGTTTTTGAGAAGAGGCCGCCGATTTGTTTGACGCTTCCTCTCTCCCACCTGATCGAGCAAAGCATACGTGAAAAAGTGTTTTGACGTATGTTTTGCCCCGGGAGCCGGAAGCGCCCACCCCCAAAGGAGCAGTATGGGACGAGGTAAAAAAGTATCGGTCGTCGGAGCCGGAAACGTCGGTGCGACCGTCGCCTATTCCCTGGCGATGCACGGCAGTTGTCACGAAGTGATGCTGCGCGACCGCAATCCCGAAATCGCCAAGGGCAAGGCCCTGGATATGTCGCAGGCAGCCAACGCCGCCCGCCAACACACACTGGTCAGTGTCGCCGAAGAGGCGTCCGACCTCGCCGGCAGCGATGTCGTCGTCGTCACGGCAGGCTTCCCCCGCAAACCGGGGATGAGCCGAGACGACCTGCTGATGATCAACGCCGAAATCACCCGGGAAGTCGTCACCGACATCCGCGAATACGCGCCCGAGTCGATCATCATTATGGTCTCCAACCCTCTGGACGTTATGACCTATGTGGCCCTCAAAGAGAGCGGCTTCCCCAAAGAGCGGGTCGTCGGGATGGCGGGGATCCTCGACAGTGCCAGGATGGCCCATTTCATCTACGAAAAGATCGGCTACGGAGCGGGGCAGATCCGTGCTTCGGTGATGGGAGGGCACGGTGACGAGATGGTCCCCCTGCCCAAGTTTTCGACCGTAGCGGGTGTTCCTTTGACCGATATCCTCAGTGAAGAGGAGATCATCGACGTCGTGGAGCGGACCAAACACGGCGGTGCCGAGATCGTCGGCTACCTCAAGACCGGATCGGCCTACTACGCGCCCGCCAAGTCGACGGCACTGATGGTCGAAGCGATTCTCAAGGACACCAAGCAGATTCACCCCTGCGCCGTCTATCTCGACGGCCATTACGGCTACAGCGACGTCGTCTCGGGTGTGCCCATCGCTCTGGGAGCCGGCGGCGTCGAAAAGGTCTTTGAAGTGACCCTCAACGAGGGGCAGAAACGCAAATTCGCCAAGAGCGTCGCCTCGGTACGCAGTATGATCAACGTGCTCAAAGAGCAGAAGTTTTTCACCAAGCCCGAAGACAACATCATCACGGAGTAGGGCACTGCCCATCCCACCCCATTCCACAAAGGAGAGCCTATGAGACAAATAGCCTACGACGACCTGGTCAAATCGGTCAAAGCGATGGTGATGCACACCGCGTCCCATCTCCCCGAAGATGCGTTGGCAGCCATCGAAAAAGCGTACGAAGAAGAACAGAGCGAAGTGGCCAAGTCGGTCCTCAAGCAGATCCTCGACAACGCCCATCTCGCCAGCGAAGAGGATCGCCCTCTCTGCCAGGACACCGGCCTGGCCGTTTACTTTATCAACGTCGGCGAAGATGTGAAGGTCGTCGGCGGTTCCATCCGCGACGCCATCAACCAGGCGACGGAAGAAGCCTACAAAGAGGGCTATCTGCGGGCGAGCACCTGCGACTGCTTCGACCGGCACAACCTCAAAGACGAAGTGGGCTACAACCTCCCCGCCGTCATCCATTTCGATATCGTCCCCGGAGACAGGATCGAGATCGAATACGCCGCCAAAGGGGGCGGAAGCGAAAACGTCTCCCGCGCCACGGTCCTGGCTCCCGCCCAGGGCAAAGAGGGGATCAAAAATTTCGTCAAGCAGGTCATCAGCGACGCGGGTCCCAACCCCTGCCCCCCGATCATCGTCGGCGTCGGCATCGGCGGTACCTTCGAGGTCGCGGCCAAATCCTCCAAGCACGCGCTTTTTCGTGAAGCGGGCACGCCCAACCCCAACCCTGACCTGGATGCCTTCGAGAAGGAACTCAAAGAGGAGCTCAACAAGCTCGGTATCGGGGCGATGGGAATGGGTGGGACCCAGACCGTTTTGGCTGTGCACATCGAGAAAAACCCCTGCCACATCGCTTCGCTGCCCGTCAGCGTCAACGTCCAGTGCCACAGCTCCCGGCACTCCCACATCACGCTCTGAAAGGATCGACAATGGCTGAATATCATATGACGACCCCCCTCAGCGACGAGGATGTCAGCAAGCTCGAAGCGGGCGACATCGTCTATCTCAACGGCACGATCTACACCGCGCGAGACGCGGCCCACAAGCGCCTCGTGGATCTGATCGAAAAGGGAGAGCAACTCCCCTTCGATCTCAAAGGTTCGGTGATCTACTTCGTCGGCCCCACCCCTCCCAAACCGGGTGAGCCCATCGGGAGTGCGGGACCGACCACCAGCTACCGGATGGACAGCTACTCCCCCATCCTGATCGAGCACGGCCAGAAGGGAATGATCGGTAAGGGCAAGCGCAACGAAGCGGTCAAAGAGGCGTGCAAAAAATACAAAGCGGTCTACTTCGGCGCCACCGGAGGCGCCGGCGCCCTCATCGCCAAAGCGATCAAAAAGGCGGAAGTGATCGCCTACCCCGAGCTCGGCCCCGAAGCGATCCGCAAACTCGAAGTCGAAGAGTTCCCCGTCACCGTCATCAACGACACCCACGGTAACGACCTCTACGAAATGGGTCGGGCGAAATACGAAGTCAAAGACTGAGCGCCTGCGGCGCTTCAGTCCGTCGTTTGTCGTTTGAACGGGGCGATGCCCCTCCTTGTCGTTAGAAAAAATGCGTTGCTTGCAACGCAAACCTCCATCCAAAATCCAAAATCCAAAATCCATCATCCCTTTAGAATGATCAGTGTAATTTCTAAACACTTTCCCCCTTTCTTTCTCCCGGATCGGCCTTTTCCTCATACCTTACGGAAAAAGAAACTATAATAAATGACTTCAAGGAAAAGGAGCATACCGTGAACATTCATGAGTATCAGGCGAAAGAGATCTTCCGCAAGTACAATGTCCCCGTCCCGCAGGGGCGAGTGGCTTTCACCGTCGACGAGGCGGTCGAAGCGGCCAAGGAACTGGGGGGTAAACTCTGGGTCGTCAAAGCCCAGATCCATGCCGGAGGCCGGGGCCTCGGCGGCGGGGTCAAACTGGCCAAGAGCATCGACGAAGTCCGGGAGTGGGCCGACAAAATCCTGGGGATGACGCTGGTGACGCACCAGACCGGCCCCGAGGGCAAGGTGGTCCACAAGGTCTACATCGAAGAGGGCGCGGACATCGCCAAAGAGTATTATCTCGGGATGCTGCTCGACCGCGCGGCGGAGATGCCGGTGATGATGGCTTCCACCGAAGGGGGGATGGAGATCGAGAAGGTTGCCGCCGAAACGCCCGAAAAGATCGTCAAAGTCAACATCGACCCCACGGTCGGCTTCCAGGGCTTCCACGGCCGCAAGCTCGCTTTCGGCCTGGGGCTGCCCAAAGAGGAGGTCGGCACTTTCATCAAATTCGCCAGCGCGCTCTACAAAGCCTATATGGACAACGACGCCGAAATGGTCGAGATCAATCCGCTGATCAAGACCGGCGACGGCAAATTCCTGGCGCTGGATGCCAAGATGGGCTTCGATGACAACGCCCTCTACCGCCACCCCGACATCTCCGAGATGCGGGACCTCGAGGAGGAGGAACCGACCGAGCTGGAGGCCAAAGAACACGGCCTGAGCTACATCAAACTCGACGGAAACGTCGGCTGTATGGTCAACGGCGCCGGTCTCGCGATGGCGACGATGGACATCATCAAGCACGAAGGGGGCGAACCGGCCAACTTCCTCGACGTGGGAGGCGGAGCCAACCCCGAGACGGTCGCCAAAGGCTTCGAGATCATCCTCAAGGACCCCAACGTCAAAGCGATCTTCGTCAACATCTTCGGCGGAATCGTCCGCTGTGACCGGGTCGCCAACGGTATCCTCGAAGCGACCAAGATCACCGACGTCACCGTCCCCGTCATCGTCCGTCTCGACGGGACCAACGCCGAAGAGGCTGCCGAGATTCTGAGAAACGCCAACATCGAAAACATCATAGCCGCGGAGAATCTGTCCGACGGAGCCCGCAAAGCCGTCGCCGCAGCGAAAGGAGAGCTCTAATGTCTATTCTCGTCAACAAGGATACCAAGGTCATCGTCCAGGGATTTACCGGTAAAGAGGGGACGTTCCACGCCTCCCAGTGCATCGACTACGGCACCAAGATCGTCGGCGGAGTCACGCCCGGCAAAGGAGGGCAAGAGCATTTGGGACGCCCCGTTTTCAATACGGTCGCCGAAGCGGTCGAGACAACGGGAGCGACGGTGAGTATGATCTTCGTTCCCCCCGCGTTCGTCGCCGATGCGGTGATGGAAGCGGCCGAAGCCGGCATCGAACTGGCCGTCATCATTACCGAGGGAGCTCCCGTGCGGGATATGATGTACGCCAAAATGTACGCCACCAAAAAGGGGATGAACACCATCGGGCCCAACTGCCCCGGTATCATCACCGCCGAAGAGTGCAAGATCGGCATCATGCCCGGTATGATTTTCAAAAAAGGCAACGTCGGCCTCATCTCCAAATCCGGAACGCTCACCTACGAAGCTTCCCATCAGGTCGTCCAGGAGGGCTACGGCATCACCACCGCCGTCGGTATCGGCGGGGATCCCATCATCGGCTTGAGCTACAAGCAATTGTTGCCGATGTTCGAAGCCGACCCCGAGACCGAAGCGATCGTCATGATCGGCGAGATCGGCGGTGATCTGGAGATCCAGGCGGCTGCCTACATCAAGGAGAACATCTCCAAGCCCGTCGTCGCCTTCATCGCCGGTCAGACGGCCCCCAAAGGCAAGCGGATGGGCCATGCCGGCGCCATCATCAGCGGCGGCAGCGGAACGGCGGCCGAAAAGATGGCGGCTCTTGAAGCTGCCGGGGTCAAAGTCGTCGTCTCTCCCGCCGAGATCGGCAAAGCGGTCAAAGAGGTTCTGAGTAAGTAGATTTTCTTCATTAAGACGGAGGAAATCCTGCCCTCCGTCCTCTTCCCTTTTCAATTCCTTTCTTTAATTAACTGTTGTTTATTGATAAGCTTTGTTGCAATGTTGCGATAAGTAACATTGCAACAAATGCATAGAAAAAAATATTTGTTTCATATTAAAATAAGTAATAAGTTGATATACTTCTTCCTGACAGATGTCAAAAGAACGATAGAAAGGAGACGGTTTATGAAGAATGACAAGGACCAGCAGGTCCATTCTCCTACCACTGCGGAGATGATCCAGGAGGTCGCGAAGCAGCTGGAGGATATCCCCAAAGAGGAGCGCCGCGATTTTCTCAAGCGCGGTGTCGCCTTTTCCGTCGGAGCGGCGGCGGCGATGGCCGGTACCGGTGCACTGACCAAGCTCGATGCCGAAGAGTGCAAGGTCGATCCCGAAAATCTGCCTCCGCATATTGCGAAATGGGGAAAGGCTTGGGGGCGTGACGTCAACGCCTATCCTTACGGCCTGCCCTCCAAATACGAAAGCAACGTCGTGCGCCGGATCGTTCCCTGGCTGACGGCGGATCAGAAAGCTTCCGTCAGCTTCACCCCCTGGCAGGATCTGGAGGGGACCATCGTCCCCAACGGGCTGCATTTCGTCCGCTGCCACGGCGGGGTCGTCGACATCAACCCCGTCGAGTGGCGCCTGATGATTCACGGCCTCGTGGAGCGCCCCGTCATCCTCACCCTCGAGGATCTCAAGCGCTACCCCAGCGTGACGCGGAAGCACTTCTTCTCCTGCCCCGCCAACAGCGCGATGGAAGCGCGGGGACCGGGTCTGAACTCACTGCAGATCACCCACGGAATGCTCTCGGCCTCCGAATATACCGGAGTCGAGCTCAAAACCATCCTGGCGGACATCGGCCTGAAGCCCGAAGCCAAATGGATGTTCTCCGAAGGATCCGATCCCGCGAGTGTCGGACGCTCCGTGCCGATCGAGAAGGTCCTCGACGATGCGATGCTGGTCTACGCGATGAACGGCGAAGCCCTGCGTCCCGAGAACGGTTATCCCGTCCGGCTGCTTCTTCCCGGCTGGGAAGGGGTCATTCAGACCAAATGGCTGCGGCGTCTCAAGTTCGACGACAAAGCCTGGTGGGTCCGCGAAGAGACGACCAAGTACACCGAGCTTCTGCCCAGCGGCAAAGCGCTGATGTTCAACTGGGTCTTCGAATCCGACTCGGTCATCACCTCTCCCTGCCCCGAGCGGGGATGGGAAGGACAGAAGCCGGGCCGTATGAAACTCGCCGGCATCGCCTGGAGCGGCAAAGGCAAGATCAAAAGTGTCGACGTCACCCTCGACGGCGGCAAAACCTGGCACGAGGCGACCATCACGAGCGAAGTGCTGCCCAAGATGGTCACACGTTTCGAATACTATTTCGACTGGGACGGCAAGCCGCTGATCATCGGCAGCCGCTCCACCGACGAGACCGGCTACACCCAGCCCGAGCAGCAGCAGCTGATGGATGCCCGGGGTACCGAATTCGTCTACCACAGAAATGCGATCCAGTACTGGGAAGTCAAAGCAAACGGGGAGGTGAACAATGTCCAGATTCGTCGCGCGTAATTTCGTTCTTATGACGGGTGCCCTGGCGTTGAGTGCCTCGATGGCTTTGGCCGCCGACAAGGGGGCTTTCGCCGATCCCAACCACTACCCCTACCACGGGGTCGTCAAAAAAGACGGCAAAAAGATTAACATCGACGGTGCGGTGATGCGTGAGCGAACCAACGTCAAGATCAAAAAGGGTGAGCTCAAGTACGGCGTCAACGCTACGCCCAAGCAGATCGCCGGATGGAACGTCGACGTCCGCCCCGACGGCAAAGGTCTGCCTCCCGGGCAGATGACGGTCGAAAAGGGAGCCGAAGTCTTCGCGAACAACTGTGCGATGTGCCACGGCGACTTCGGAGAGGGTGTCGGGAAAAACCCCGTACTCGTCGGAGGTTTCGGTACCCTGAAAAATCAGGCCAAGACCGGAGGCGAGGACGGCCCGGAGAAAACCATCGGAAGTTATGCGCCCTACATCGCGCCTTTTTATTGGTACATCAAGATGGCGATGCCGCTGCCCACTCCGAAGAAGCTGACCAACGATGAAGTCTACGGTATCCTTGGCTACATCCTGCAGCTCAACGAGATCAAAGTCGACGGCAAAGAGATCGAGGACGATACGGTGATCAACGCCGACTTCCTCAAGAAGGTGCATCTGCCCAACGAAAAAGGTTTCATCTACAACGATCTGCGCAAGCCCGACACCCACAACACCCGCTGCATGAAAGATTGCCGCGATATGAAAAAGTGGACGGTCATGCACATCAAGATCGATGCGACGGAATCGATCACGCCCAGCGTCGAAGTGCCCCGCTACAACTGCGGCGGCAAACCCCTCTCCATCGGAGCCAACGGAGCTCCGGCGGCTGAGATGAAACTGGCCGCCAGCGGATCCAAAGGGGGCAACGCCGCCGAAGCGGAGTACAAAGCCAGCTGCGCGGCCTGCCACGACAGCGGGGCTGCGAGCGCTCCTGTCGTCGGGAACAAGGACGATTGGGCGGCACGGATCAAAGAGGGAACAAAGACTCTTTATGAGCATGCGATCAAAGGATTCAACGGTATGCCTCCCAAAGGGGGCAACATGAGCCTGAAAGACGATCAGGTCAAAGCGATCGTCGACTACATGGTCAACAAAAGCAAGTAAGGAGTTTACAATGCAGAGAATGAAACTGTTTCTCGCGGCTTCGGCGATGGCCGGGTTGCTGAGTGTCGGTGCGTCGGCGGGCAACGCCGATTTGGTCAAGCAGGGCGAAAAGATCTTCAACACCAAGAAGATCGGAAACTGCCTCGCTTGCCACGCCGTCAACGGCAAAAACATTAACAACCCGGGAACCCTGGGCCCCAAACTGCAGGGACTCTCTGCATGGCCTGCAGAGGCGTTGTACGCGAAAGTCTACAACCCCTACACGACCAACCCCATTTCGGCGATGCCCCCCTTCGGGCTCAACGGCGTACTTGACGATCATCAGATCAAAGCGGTTGTCGCTTATCTCAAAACCGTCAAATAAACACAAACAGAAAGGAAACACAATGCAAAGAAGAAAATTTCTCGGACTCGGAGCTGGAATCCTGGCCGCAGCGGCGGCTGCCCCCACTATGCTGATGGCGGAAAACTATCGCAAAGCCCTTCCCAAGGTTTGGAAAATCAAGAACAATGAAAAATCCAAGGGTGAGGATATGACAGGAGTCAACGAGGCGATCAAAGCTATCTTCGGCTCCGATAAGGTCGAAGAGGGCAAGGTCACTCTCAAAGCCCCCGCGATCGCTGAAAACGGCGCCGTCGTTCCTGTCAGCCTGAAGGCGGAAGGTGCCAAGAAGATCGCTCTGCTACAGACGGCTGACCCTGAGTCGGTCGTCGCCATCTTTGACGTTCCCGAGCGCGGTATCCCCAACTACTCCGTCCGGATCAAAATGCAGCAGACCGGCCACGTCGTCGTCGTCGCCGAAATCGACGGCAAACTCTACAAAGCCGATAAAGTCGTCAAAGTCACCGTCGGCGGTTGCGGCGGCTGATCCCGGCCGACGGCAAACCGATAGAGATTGAAGATACGCGTCACGAATCCATAGAGAACAGTCAAGAAAGGAAAACAAAATGAGAATCAAAGCGAAACTCAAAGGCGATAAAACAGAAGTCAAAGTCATGATGAAACACCCTATGCTGAGCTACCGCGAAGCGAAGAAGAAAGGCAAAGAGGCCAACTTCATCGTCTACGTCACCGCCAAGAACGAAGGGGCGACCGTCTTTGAGGTCTCTACGAGCCAGTTCCTCTCCAAAAACCCCTATATGAAGTTCTACTTCAAAGGCGGCAAGAAAGGCGAAGAGGTGGAGATCACCTGGGTAGACCTCAAAGGCAAAACCAAGACAGGTAAAGCGAAGATCAAGTAAAAGGCCTTCGGGTCCATCGTCCCCAACAAAGGAGAAGAGATGATTAAAAATGTGGTAACAGCCTCGGTTTTGGCATTGGTCGGTGTCGCGGCGCTCAACGCCGGCACCTACAATGCCCAGGCGGAGAAGGATCGGCAGGCTCTGGTGAAATATTTCGAAAAGAAGTTTGCCAATCCGGAAAAGAGTAAAAATCAGTTCTTCCCCTATACGAGTGACAAGGAACTGAAGGAGAATTACGCCAAGGGATTGAAATTCGAGGATTTCCGCCTGGGATCCTACGCTTTCAGCAAAGAGGGAAAATCCCAATACGACGAACTCAACGAAATGCCTCCCTACGAGGACAACGTCGATGCGGGCGAAGAGCTCTACAACTCGACCAAGGGGATCAAGCAGTGCTTCCCCGATCCCGCCATCGCCGGCGAGTATCCGAAATTCGATGACAAAAGCGGCAAAGTCGTGACTCTTGAAGCCGCGATCAACGACTGTCTCAAGGCCAACGGCCAAAAACCCTGGAATATGAAAAAAGGGAAACTGGCCGACCTCGAAGCCTACTTCGCCGCCAAGAGCAAAGAAGCGGGCAAGAAAGTCGACATCAAGATCCAGTCCAAAGCCGCCGCGGCCGCATACGAAAGCGGCAAGAAGATCTACTATTCGCAGCGCGGTTACCTGAAGCTCTCCTGCGCCACCTGCCACGTGCAGGGTGCCGGAGAGCGGGTCCGCCGCGAATACCTCTCTCCGCTGCTGGGCCATACGACGCATTTCCCCGTCTATCGCCTCAAATGGGAGGGGTTGGGAACGATGGAGCGCCGGATCGGCGGATGTGAAAAGAACCAGGGTGAAAATCCTCACAAGGCCAACAGCCAGTGGGTCGCCAAGATGATCTATTTCATGAGTTATATGTCCAACGGCCTGCCTGTCGACGGACCGGATATCAGAAAGTAAGGAGGGCGGGATGAAAACAATGATCAAAGTCGCTACAATCCTCGGACTGGGCGCTGCCCTCGCGATTTCCGCATCGGCCGAAGAGGTGACACCGATGGTCAAGGAGGCGGCGAAACTCGATGTCAAAAAGGTCTGCGACGTCAAAGCCAACGGGCTCGAGAAAGTCCTGGCCGTCGCCGAGAAGTACAACCCCGAAGCGGTCAAGCTCGGAGTCGAATTCAAGCGCCTCGGCATCACCAACAGCGTCTACATCGAGGGACTCAAAAAGGCGATCGCCAAAAAAGAGAAAAAAGTCACCCTGCACTACAAAGCCAAAGGCAAAAAGAAGCAGAAGACTTTTCCCACCGACTACGCTACCTGGAGAGCCTGTACCTTCGCGGTCCGTTCTCTCCAGCAAGTAGACGAAGCTCAAAAAACTTGGCGCCTTGCCGTTCCCGGAGACGGATACAAGTTCTAAGAGCGACCTTTTCTCGGGCCCCTGCGGCTTCGAGGAGAGATCTGAGAGCATAGGTCGAACCCTTCGCTCTGAGTTCTCTGCTCGCATCTCACCACAAAGGAATTCAATGAACCGACGAGAATTTTTCTATATGATGGCCCTGCTTGGGGGAGCTCCCCTCTTCGCGAACTCCCACGTCCGCTGGAGTCCCGAAGGCAAGACCGAAGACTACTACAAGCTCAAGCCCTTCGGAAACGTGCGCTTGCTGCATATGACCGACCCGCACGCTCAGCTTGTGCCTGTTTACTTCCGGGAGCCCAGCGTCAACATCGGCCTCTATCAGAACGAGGGCAAACCGCCCCACATCGTAGGCCGGAAATTCCTCGAGTACTACAAGATCAAAAACAACAAATACCTCGAGTATGCGATGACCTGTGTCAATTTCGTCGACAACGCCAAAGCGATCGGTCGGATGGGCGGATACGCTCACATCAAGACCGTCGTCGATTTCCTGCGTGACAGCTACGGCCGGGACAAAACGCTGCTGCTTGATGGCGGGGATACCTGGCAGGGAAGCTGGACCTCTCTGCAGACCCGCGGCAAAGATATGGTCGGTGCGCAGAATCTCCTCGGCGTCGATGTGATGGTCGGCCACTGGGAATTTACCTACACCGAAAAAGAGATTCTTGAAAACATCAAGGAGCTCAAAGCCGAATTCATCGCCCAGAACGTCAAGGTCAAAGAGGACTCCATTATGGAGGAGAAGTTCAAAGCCTACGACGAAGACGAGGGCTACGCCTTCAAACCCTACACGATCCGCAAGATGGGCGGAGCGCGTGTCGCGATCATCGGACAGGCCTTCCCCTACACGACGATCGCCAACCCCAAGCGTTTCATCCCCGACCTCACCTTCGGCATCGATGCGGAGGGAATGCAAGAGATCGTCGACAACGTCCGCTCCAAAGAGAAGCCCGACGCCGTCATCGTGCTTTCGCACAACGGCTACGACGTCGACAAAAAGATGGCCGAAGTCGTCACCGGCATCGACTTCATTATGGGTGGCCACACCCACGACGGCGTTCCCGAAGCTTGGCCGGTCAAGAACAAAAAAGGAGTCACCTACGTCTGCAACGCAGGCTCCAACGGTAAATTCCTCAACGTCCTCGACCTCGACATCAAAAACGGCAAGATCCAGGATTTCAAATTTACACTGCTGCCCATCTTCTCCAACCTCGTTCCCGAGGACAAGGAGATGAAAGCGTACATCGACAAGATTCGCAAGCCCTACCTCAAGGATCTGACCCGGGTCATCGGTACGACCGAAATCGATCTCTTCCGCCGCGGCAACTTCAACGGCAGTTGGGACCAGGTGATCTGCGACGCGCTGCGTGAAGTGGGCGGAGCTCAGATCTCCTTCTCTCCCGGTTTCCGCTGGGGAACCAGCCTGATCCCGGGCCAGAAGATCACCTTCGAAGACCTGGCGACGGAGACGGCGATGACCTATCCCGAGACTTACGTCCGGGAGATGGACGGCAAAACCGTCAAAATGATCCTCGAAGATGTCGCCGACAACCTCTTCAACAAAGACCCCTTCTATCAGCAGGGAGGGGATATGGTCCGTACCGGCGGGATCTCCTACACCATCGATCCCACCAAAGATATCGGCAAGCGCATCAGCAACATTCGACTGCTCGACGGCAAGCCTCTGGAGGCGAACAAGAAGTACAAAGTCGCCGGCTGGGCGACCGTCAACTCCAAGGCACCCGGCAAGCCGATCTGGGAACTCACCGAAGAGTATCTCAAAAACGTCAAGGCGATTAAGCGGGGGTACAAAGTCGATACTCCCGAGATCGTCGGTGTCAAAGGCAACCCCGGCATCGCAACCGGCGGCTGCAGCTGATCATCGGCCTTCCGGGCCCGTCGGCTCCGGAGGCTTCGAGACGAGAGGCCACAGAAAGGCTCCGCCAGAGGGAACCTTTCTGCGACCGCTCCAAGACGATGAAGATAAAAGATTTCAAAGAAGTGAGGATTGCTATGTTTTTACGCCTCCTGATTGCCGCATTTGTCTTTGGAGCGATTGCCTCTTCCGGCTCTTTTGCGCAACGAAGCATCAAAAAATTAAGTGATTTTCCGGACGAAAAGGCGATCCTCGCCGAAGCGAAACGTCAACACAAACGCATCATCATCGAGGCGGAATCTCAATATTGCCACTACTGTAAGACAATGAAAAAAAAGGTCATCGACGCTCCGGAAGTCTCTCGGATCCTCTCGCGGGATTTTCTCCTCGTCTCCGTGGATGTAGGGCATTCGAAGCTCCCTTTCGGTCTACAAAAAGTCTATCGCCGTATTACCCCGAGTTTCTTTTTCCTCGACAGCGACGGAAAGCTGCTCACCCACTATCCGGGAAGCTGGACTCGGCACGATTTTTTACAGATCCTCGAAGAAAACCGTAAAAAGAAGGGAGAAAACCGATGATCGTAGCAGGAAAAGTACTCGGGACATTCAGCGCACCCGAAGGGGTGAGCGGAATGCCGCGGCCCAGAGCCGAGAGCCTGAAAATGGTGGCGGGGTACGGGATCGAAGGGGACAAATATGCCGGAGGTCCCGAGTACAAGACTGTGATGATCGTCGGCGATCTTCCCTACAAAATGGCGAAAGAGGAGCTGGGTGTGGAGATGGAAGAGGGGAGCCTGGGAGAAAACATCCTGCTGGATTTCGACCCGCACGAATTTGCCCCCGGGACGGTCTTTCGCATCGGTGAGGCGAAGATCCAGATCGTCGACTCCTGCACATTGTGCAAACATCTCGCTGTCTTTCATCCGAAGCTCCCCCGTCTTATTCGCGATCGACGGGGACTCTATTGTCGTATAATTAGCGACGGAGAGATCCGAATAGGAGATACCGTCATCTGGGAAGGGAGAGAACTGTAATGAAAAGATTGATTTCTACGGTACTGGTTTTGCTCTTTTTCGTCTCCTCGCTCGAAGCGAAGATGCATTTTGCCAACCCCAAGCCGACCTTCGACAACCCCCGTCGGGTCATTATGAAACTCAATCGCTCCGACATCCATTACGCCAATCACTTGATCGGCACGATCTACAATCTGCTCAAAATCTACCCAAGTGACACGCTCAAAGTCGCCGTGCTCGTCTACGGACCCGGTAT
This sequence comes from Campylobacteraceae bacterium, assembly GCA_027080995.1. Lineage (GTDB taxonomy): Bacteria > Campylobacterota > Campylobacteria > Campylobacterales > Sulfurovaceae > Nitratifractor. The sequence continues at coordinate 17,178 of JALWNT010000124.1, forward strand.
GCGCGTCATCAAGAAGGATTACGACAAAAAGACTCTGGAGCGGATCGAATCGCTGATGGAGTACGATGTGGAGTTCGTCGGATGCCTCAATACAATGGAGACGATGGGATGGAGAAAAAAGGACTTCATCGACGACATCGACTATGTCCAAGCGGGTGTGGCGGAAGTGATCGAGCGCCAGGTGGCCGGCTGGATCGATGCCACGCCCTATTGAGCACGGTGTAAACTCTTCTCACAGATAGAGTACCTTTTCCAGTCGACTTTCCTTTTTGCTGTCTGCTGTGTTGAGCAAAAACCACTCCATCTTTTCTCATTTCAAAAACGAAGAACGAAAAACAAAAAACGAAGAACGAAAAACGACGGTTCTTAATGCTTCGTATGGTAACAACCCCTCTCGCCCCTCCCGCTGCTTCGGGCCTTTCATAGAACCCTTACACAAACTTGGCTATTCTAACTCCATAGTGAATTATCACTGTAAAAACACAGCAAAGGGGAAGAATATGTCCTTGATGAAAGCTCCCGAAAATACACCGGTCTGGACCAACGAGGCTAACTGCAAAGCGTGCGATCTCTGCGTCGCCGTCTGCCCGGCGGGTGTCCTGGCAATGCGCCCGGATCCGCATTCCGTGCTCGGTGCCATGATCACAGTGATCGCACCCGAAGATTGCATCGGTTGCAACGAGTGCGAACTCTCCTGCCCCGATTTCGCGATCTACGTTGCGGACAAGAAAGAGTACAAATTCGCCAAATTGAGCGATCAGGCCAAAGAGCGGGCGAAGAAGATCGCCGAAAACAACTATATGCTGCTTGGCGCATAAAAAGGAGTCTACATGAGCAAAAGAGAAGTCATTTCCAGCGGAAACGATCTGGCGGCACGGGCCGCGGTCGATGCCGGATGCAAATTTTTCGGGGGCTATCCCATCACCCCGTCGAGCGAAGTCATGCATACCATCTCCGATCTGCTCCCCAAAATCGGAGGAGCCTGTATGCAGATGGAGGATGAGATCGCGGGTGTCTGCGCCGCGATCGGTGCCTCGATGAGCGGTGTACGGTCGATGACGGCCACTTCCGGCCCCGGAATCTCCCTCAAAGCCGAAAACATCGGTCTGGCTTTCATCGCGGAGGTTCCGCTGGTCATCGTCAACGTTATGCGCGGCGGCCCCTCGACCGGTCTGCCGACCCGTGTCCAGCAGGGAGATGTCCTGCAAGCCAAAAACCCGACCCACGGTGACGTCAAATCGATCGTCCTGTGCCCGGGCGACCTGGCGGAGTGCTACACCGAGACCGTACGGGCCTTCAACTTGGCCGACCGTTTCATGCAGCCGGTCTTTGTCCTGCTCGACGAAACTCTGGGGCATATGCACGCCAAAGCGGAGCTTCCTTCTCTGCAGGAGGTCGAAGAGGGCATCAAACTGCGGCGTGAATTCGTCGGCGATCCGGCCGACTATCGCCCCTACGATGTTCCCCAGGACGAACCTGCGATCCTCAACCCGATGTTCAAAGGGTATCGCTACCACTACACCGGGCTGCATCACGGCCCCACTGGCTTCCCCACCGAAGATGCCGAGATCTGTGAAAAGCTGATCGAGCGCCTCTTCAAGAAAGTGGAAGCGCACGAAGACGAGATCGAAAGCTACGAAGAGTACAAACTCGACGATGCCGAATACCTCGTCGTCGCCTACGGTTCCACCGCCCTGGCCGCTCGCGAAGCGGTCAACCGCCTGCGGGAAGAGGGCGTCAAGATCGGAATGTTCCGCCCCATTACTCTCTTCCCCTCGCCGGATAAAAAGATGAAAGAGCTCCAGGAGCGTTTCGGAAACAAAGTCTATATGGCCGAGCTCAATATGGGTCAATACGTCGAAGCTTTCGAACGGGCGACGGGAATGCATCGTGACGAATTCGTCACCCATTTCAAAGCCAACGGACGGCCGATTTCCCCGGCGGAAATGGTTGCGAAAATCAAAGAAGAACTGCTCTAAGGAGGCACTATGGCATTTAATTACGACGAATATCTGCGCACGGACAAGATGCCCACACTCTGGTGCTGGGGATGCGGCGACGGAGTAATCCTCAAGGCTTTCATCCGCGCCATCGACAAGCTGGGAATCAAAAAAGACGATATGTGTATCGTTTCGGGAATCGGCTGTTCGGGCCGTTTCAGCTCCTACGTGGACTGCAATACGGTCCACACGACTCACGGCCGGACCATCGCCTACGCGACCGGGATCAAAATGGCCAATCCCGACAAACACGTCTTTTGCATCACCGGAGACGGGGACGGTCTGGCGATCGGTGGAAACCATACGATCCACGGCTGCCGCCGGAACATCGACATCAACCATATCCTGATCAACAACTTCATCTACGGTCTGACCAACTCGCAGACTTCGCCCACCACTCCTCAGGGGATGTGGACGGTCACGATGAAGCGGGGCAACATCGATCCGACCTTCGACGCCTGCAAATTGGCCGATGCGGCCGGAGCCTCCTTCGTCGCACGCGAAAACGTTTCCGAGCCCCGCAAGTTGGAGAAAGTCTTCGTCGAAGCCTTCAAGCACAAGGGATACTCCTTCGTCGATGTCTTCTCCAACTGCCACATCAACCTCGGCCGGAAGAACAAAATGGGAAGCGCGATGGAGAACCTGGAGTGGATCGATCAGATCACCGTCTCCAAGAAGAAGTACGATGCGATGAGTGAAGAGGAGAGGGCGGGGCTTTTCCCCACCGGTATCCTCAAAAAAGACGAAGAGGCGCTGGAGTACACCGCGATGTACGAAAAGGTCAAAGAGGCCTGGCAGAACAATACCAAAGTGGAACTGTAAGGAGCGGCCATGTCACGAATCATTATGCGTTTTACCGGTGTCGGCGGACAGGGTGTCCTCCTTGCGGGAGAGATCTTCGCTGCGGCCAAAATCAAGCAGGGGGGCTACGGCGTCAAAACCGCGACCTATACTTCTCAGGTCCGGGGCGGCCCGACGGTCGTCGATATCCAGCTCTCCGACGAGCCTGTGCTCTATCCCTACGCCAACGACGGCGAAGTGGATCTGATGCTCTCCGTCGCCCAGATCAGTTACGATCAGTTCAAGAAGGGTGTCAAAGAGGGTGGAGACATCATCATCGACCCCAACCTCGTCACCCCCAGTGACGAGGACAAAAAGCGCTGGCGGATCTATGAGATCCCCGTCATCACCATCGCCAAGGAAGAGGTCGGCAACGTCATCACCCAGTCCGTCGTTGCTCTGGGTGCGGCCAATACCTTCACCCGCGCACTGGACGACGACCTGCTCGTCGAGACGATGCTCAGCAAAGTCCCCCCCAAAGTTCACGAAGCGAACAAGAAAGCCTACGAACTGGGTAAAAAATACGCTCTCGAAGCCCTCGAAAAAGGGCCCCTGAAATAAACCCCCCGATCGGATCGCCGATCCGGTCATTTTTCCCTACCGGGATACGAACTCCTCCACACTTTCCCTTTTCGCCAAACGTTCCTCTATCCTCTCTCACGTTATAATCTCCTAAAATGTAGGAGAGAATTTCGATGAAAATATTGTTGATAGGCGCAGGAAATATGGGTGGGGCGATGCTCGCCGGCCTCGGGGAGTATGATGTGACGGTCGTGGAGAGTTGGGAGCCCAGACGCCGGGAACTCGCCCGGCTCTATCCCAATATCCGGCTTCTCGACTCGATCCCCCCGCTTGACGGATATGTAGTCCTGCTGGCGATCAAGCCCCAGTCTCTTGATACACTCGAGACGCAGGGCGAGGCCCAAGCGCTGATCTCCATCCTCGCCGGGACCCCCCTGGCGAAGTTGCGTGAAAAGATCGCCGCCAGAGCCTACATCCGCGCGATGCCCAACATCGCCGCCCTCAAACGCAAGGCCGTCACTTCCGTCACCGGCGATGCCTCGTTCAAAGAGGAAGCGCTCTCGATCCTCTCCTCCATCGGCAAAGCGATCTGGCTGGAGAGCGAAAAGCAGCTCGACATCGCCACGGGGATCGGCGGTTCGGCTCCTGCGTGGATGGCGCTGGTCGCCGAAGCCCTGGCCGACGGAGCGGTCAACCTGGGCTTGCCCCGGACGGTCAGCTACGAATATGTCGCCGCGCTGATGGACGGGATGGGTGCCCTGCTCGAGGAGGAGCATCCCGCCCTGCTCAAGGACAAAGTGATGTCCCCAGGCGGGACCACCGCGGCGGGCTATGCCGCGCTGGAGAAGGGGAGGGTGCGCGACAGCTTCATCGAAGCGATGGCAGCCTGCTACCGGCGCAGCGTCGAACTCGGAAAATGATATAATCGCGCCAATTTCACCCAGAAGGCAGACGCGATGATCGATCTCAAATACCTGCAGAACCATTTCGAAGAGGCTTCGGCCAAACTCCACCGCAAGGGAGTGGAGGAGAAGCTGCTCCAGGAGCTCAAAAAGCGCTTCGAAACCCTCAAATCCGCCAATCGCCGTTACGAAGAGGCCCGAGCGGAGCAAAACCGTCTCTCCAAACTCTTCGGCCAATATAAGCGCGAAGGAAAAGAGATCGGCGAACTGCAAGAGAGCGTCAACCGTCTCAAAACCGAAGTGGCCGGCTATCAGGAAGAGGCCCGTGAAGCCGAAGAGGCGCTTGCCGCCCTGGCGATGGGCATCCCCAACTTTCCCGACGACGATGTGCCGATGGGCCTGGACGAAGAGGATAACGTCGAAATTCGCAAAGTCCTGGAGCCCCGGAAATTCGATTTCGAGCCCAAAGAGCACTGGGAGCTTGCGGAGCTCAACGGCTGGATCGATTTCGAGCGGGGGGTCAAACTGGCCAAGAGCCGCTTCGCCGTCCTCAAAGGGCAGGGGGCCCGGATCCAGACCGCATTGATCAACTTTTTCCTCGAACGCAACATCGCCCAGGGCTTCGAAGAGTACGCCGTCCCCTTTATGGTCAACTCCAAAATGCTCGAAGGGACCGGCCAACTTCCCAAATTCGAAGACGATCTCTTCAAAGTCTGCGACGAAGACCTCTGGCTCATCCCCACCGCCGAAGTCCCGCTGACCAACCTCTATCACGATGAGATTCTCAGCGCCGAGGAGCTGCCGGTTCTGATGACCGCCTACTCACCCTGCTTTCGCAAAGAGGCGGGTAGCGCCGGACGCGACACCCGCGGAATGATCCGTCAGCATCAGTTCGCCAAGGTGGAGATGGTCGCCATCACCCGCCCCGAAGAGAGCGACGAAATCTTCGAAAAGATGGTCCGGCAAGCCTCCGACCTCCTCACGGAACTCGGACTCCCCCACCGCCTGGTCCAACTCTGCACCGGCGACCTCGGTTTCTCCGCCGCCAAGACGGTCGATCTGGAAGTCTGGCTGCCCGGCCAGGGGAAATACCGCGAGATCAGCTCGGTCTCCAACACCCGAGATTTCCAAGCCCGGCGCGCCAAAATCCGCTACAAAGACGGCAAGAAAAACCGCCTCGTGCACACCCTCAACGGTTCCGCTCTCGCCGTCGGCCGTACCCTCGTCGCCATTATGGAAAATTATCAGAACGAAGACGGTAGCATCGAGATCCCCGAGGTTTTGAAACAATATGTCTAAACGATAAACCACGCTCGGAAGCGGCGAGGAACGGAGCGGATTTTCGCTTCCGATGCGCAAGCCGCTTTGTGGTAGAATAACTCCGACGAGAGTGAAGGAATTCCATGACTGCTTCTAATACTAAACCTCTGTATGCCTCGATGCGTTCCATCGGTGCGTATGTCCCCCCCAAAGTTCTCCGGAATGAAGATTTCGAAAAGATGGTCGATACGACGGACGAATGGATCGTCAAACGTACCGGAATCAAAGAGCGTCACATCGCCGATCCCGATGTGGCGACCAGCGATCTTGCTGTGGAAGCCGCCCGTGACGCCATCGCCCGGGCCGAGCTCGAACATGACGAAATCGATCTGGTACTTTGCGCGACGGTTACACCGGACTATTTCAACATGCCTTCGACCGCTTGCATCATCTCCGACAAACTGGGGATTCACAATGTCCAGGCCTTCGATATCTCCGCCGCTTGCAGCGGCTTTGTTTACGGCCTTACTCTGGCCAAGGCCTTCATCGAATCGGGGATGAAACGCAATGTCCTCCTGATCGGAGCAGAAAAGTTCAGCTCCATCGTCGATTATACGGATCGAAGCACTTGCATTCTTTTCGGAGACGGAGCCGGTGCGGCAGTGATCTCGGCGACGGAAGATCCCGAAGAGAGGATCATCGATATCCATGCCAGTGCGGATGGACGCTATGCCGATTTTCTCATCACTCCCTCTCCGGGGTCGGTACATCCCGCCAGTTGCGAAGCGATCGAACAGGGGTTGCAGTACGTCAAAATGAAGGGGAACGAGACTTTCAAACTGGCGGTCAAGACGCTGACAAAAGATGTACGTGAAATCCTCCGACGCAACGAAGTACCGGCCGAAGAGATCGATCACTTCGTTCCTCATCAGGCAAACTATCGGATCATCAAAGCCGTCGGTGATGCCCTCAAACTTCGGGAGGAGCAGATCGTTTTGACCGTGCACAAATACGGCAACACTTCCGCCGCCTCCATTCCGATGGCGATCAACGACATCTACGAAGAGGGGAGGTTGCGCTACGGCGATCTGATGCTTCTGGACACCTTTGGCGGCGGTTTGACCTGGGCGAGCGCCCTGCTGCCCTTTGCGGGCAAAAATCTCTAGACCGGCAGACGCCGATTTGTCCGCGACATCCCACGACTCTTCACCATCAAGATGAATCCGACGATCGTCAACTCCTACGAACTTCTCTCATGCCTCAAAACAGTCGGGTACGACAATGCCTCGCGTGATCCCTGGTGGTGGCCGGCCAGCGGAAGCTTCGAGGTGGTTGTCGGAGCGATTCTGACGCAGAATGCCAACTGGGAGCGGGTCGAGCGATCTCTGGAAAATTTGCGCAACGAAGCTTTGCTGGATCCGGAAAAATTGGCGCAGTACCCTGCCGCATCTTTGGAAGCGCTGATCCGTCCCAGCGGTTTCCATACCGCCAAAGGGCGCAACCTTCGGGATCTGAGTCGGAAAATGCTGGAGCGTTTCGGCTCCTTCGCCGCCTTCCGGAGAGAAGTGGATCGAGAGTGGCTCTTGGCCCGCCGAGGCATCGGGCCCGAAACCGCCGACGCGATTCTCAACTACGCCTGCTATCGTGAAGCCTTCGTCGTCGACAGTTACACGGCACGCCTCTTGAACGCCCTGGGATATGAATTCGACGGCTACGATGCGCTTCAAGAGTGGATGGTGGCGGGGTTGGAGGGGGAAAGCAGACGCCTTTTCCCCCTGCTCACCCGGGCGCAGTGTTATGCCCGGGCCCACGGGATGGTTGTGGAGTATTGCAAAGCAAATCGTCGAGGAAGAAAGATCGATGTTTCTGCACTTTTCGAAGAAGGTTAATCACCTTTTAAGGCTTTGGCGGGTAATATCTCAGCACTTTTTTCAGGATGGAGCGCTACCGCGAAGGTCTGCGTTTTTCCGGATCCTCGAAAATCAACATTCAAATTCGATAAAGGCTTTATCATGGCAAGACGATGTCAAGTAACCGGTAAAGGTCCCCTCGTAGGGTACAACGTATCCCACGCACACAACAAGACCAAGAAGCGTCAGCTTCCCAACCTACGGACTGTTCGGATCACCCTCGAAGACGGTACCCGCAAGAAGATCAAGGTAGCGGCTTCCACCCTGCGTACAATGCGCAAAAAAGCCGCTGAGGCGGAAATCGCCTAATTTTTTTCTTTTCCCGGTGAACTGGCCGGGAAATCCCTCAAAAACTCCCCAATTTTTCCACAAATTTCAAATTATTTCATTCATTGTTTGCATCTTCCGAAGTGACTTTTTATTCGAAATCTAATGTAAGCTATCTGAAGAAGATTGAGATCCCTTTGAAGACGAGAAGCACGAGCAGCCCCGCTGCGAAGCCGGCCAGAACATCGTCGAGCATCACCTGCAAACCGCCGCGGAGATTGCGGCGGATCCAGCCGATGGTGGAGGGGGCCCACCGGTCGAAAAGGAAAAAAGCCCCCAAAGCTCCGAGCAGCGTCAGCGGCACGGCGTAAGTAAGAGCGGGGGTGAGCGCCGGAGCGTAGGCGGCGACGCTCAGAGCGACCCAGACGCCCACCGCCGCATCGAGGGTGATTTTGTCCGTTTTTTCGGCATCGTCGGATATTTTGTTGCTCTCGAAAAGCCCGATCAGGAAAAAGGCGAACGCGAGGCTGAAGAGGCTTTTGGGCCCCAAAAAGAGCAGCAGTGCCACGCCGATCCCCCAGGCGATCAAAATTGTCGAGATCCGAGGCCGGGGCAGCTTCCCCGCGCCGAAAAAGTTGAGAAAAAGTTCGGAAAGTTTCATTCTCTTCCTTGTTTATTGGTTATTTGTGTATTGGTATATTGGGATTGATCCAATCCAAAATTCTCCATTTTCCATCACGTCAGCGAACTCGTCTGATAGAGTTCCATCAGTTTGATGTAGAACTGTTCGTCGCTTTGGGGTTCCAAGAGACCGCTGCTGGGCATCAAAGAGTAATAGGTTTCCTGGAGGTTGCGGAAGCGGCGGGGGAAGAGGGCGGCGACGATGTTGGCGGAGATCTCTTTGCGGACAAGGATCGTCGGAGGCAGGAGGCCGTTTTGGATCAGGGACATGATCGAATCGGAGTGGTAGTGGATGTGGTGGTGCTGGCCGTGGGGGCAGGTTTGGGTACTGACCAGGGTACGGCAGGTGTCGCAGTAGACGTACTCGTCGACGGTGTTGATCCCGATCCCCAGATCGCCCATCGTATCGAAGATCGTACTGAGGCGGTTTTGATCGTAGTAGAGCCCCAGCCCCGCGTGGTTTTTGCCGATCACCAGCTCCTGTGCTCCGTAATTTTTGGCCAGAAGCGCGTCGAGGATCAGTTCGTTGTATCCGGCGAAGATGTAGGTGTTTTCGAAGGGGATCACCAAGACCTTGTTGCGCGGGAGAAAATTGTCGATGAAGAGATTGAGTGCATTGAGGCGGATGTCGTAGCGCAGCCCCTCGTCGGTAAAGGGTTTGCGCAGAAAGAGAATCATCAAATCGCTCTGCCCCAGGGTTTCGCGGATCATCCGCTCGTGGGCGCGGTTGAGAGGGTTGGCGGCGAGCATCATCGCCGAGACTTTTCGCGCGCCGGTGCGCCGGATCATCTGTTGGACGCGGTTGACGGTGTCGCGGATCAACGGGTATTCGACCCGGTAGGGGCCGCTGACGGCCAGCTCGCCCAGGCGTGCGAGAGTGCCGCGGACTCCGGGATGGGTCGGGTCGCCGGAGCCGTAGATGCGTACGACCCGCTCCTGGGGATCGATGGGATAGACCTCTTCGACGGTGAGCTCTCCGACGGTTTTCCCCTGGCAGATCAGATCGAGCTTTTCGCCGGGGCGGGCCTGCTCCAGGACTTCACGGTTGCGTCGTCCCCGGGGAGCGAGGATGAAGGAGAAAGGAAACGGCACGCCTTTGTAGCGTCCGCTTTGGTCGACTTCACGGGCTTCGGCTTCGCCCATCAGGCCGGTAACGGGCGCAAGCAGCCCCTCCTGCACCAGTGCGAGGGTGGAGAGCGCTTCGGTATCGATCTGCAGGGCGTGTCTATTTTTTCTTGAAGAGGTCATACTTTTTCCTTTTTTCCCAGAGGCTCTTGCGGGAAATGCCCAGCTTTTTGCTCAGTTCGGTGTCGGGGAACTTGTACTGGAAGGTCCGCACGATGTACTGAACATATTCGTCGATGGTGAGAATCTCCTCCTGGTCGTAGAGCTTCTCCCGGGCGGTGAGCGTCAGCGTGGGGAAGGGTGTTTCGATCTCTCCGGAGCTGTCGCTCATCAGGAAGCGTTTGCCCTCGAGCAGGAGATAGAGCTTCTCCCGCTCGCTCTTTTTGAGTTTTTCGAGATGGGGGAGGTAGGCGATGGTTTCGCGGCCGAGATTTTCGACTTTGTCCGCCCAGCCGGCTTCATCGAGGCTGATGTAGGTGAGGATATTCTTTTTGAGGCGGTTGAGCTGCAGAGCGATTTTGTCGGCGATGCGCTGGTAGTTGGTGCGGATCACGAGCGGGAGAGTGATCTCTTCGGGATCGAGCTCCAGTTCGATGCCGTCGTAGAGGCGGTCGAGGTAGGCTTCGTAGAAGCGGTTGCGCTCCTGGAGCATCCGAAATTTGTGAAAGTGCTCGATCTTACGGATCAACTCTTCGATCATAAAGGGTTTGACGATGTAGTCCCTCGCTCCCGCTTTGAGGGGTTCGCCGACGGTATCGTTGTTGATGTAGTTGACCATCAGCAGGACGTTTTTGTCCCGGTGGCGTTCGATGAGCGGGAGGCAGTTTTGCCCCGGGAGGTTGGTAGAGAGGAGATAGACGTCCCCTTCGACCTCCATCGCCTCTTTGACGGAGCTGTAGATTTCGGTTTCGAAATGAAACTCCGAGAGCCGTGCGGCGATGCTTTGGGCGAGATAGAGTTCGTTCTCGATGATGACGATTTTCATAGATGCTCTTTCCAGTTGAAATATCCGAGGGTGGCGACGGCGTGGACGGTGATCCCCTCTTTGCGCCCTACGAATCCCAGTTTTTCGGAGGTGGTGGCTTTGACGTTGACCCGGGGGAGGGGGAGCCCGAGTCCGGCGGCGAGACGCGCACGCATTTGCTCCTTGTAGGGGGAGAGGCGAGGGGTTTCGGCGAGGATGCTCAGATCGACGTGGCGCAGCGTCAATCCGCAGCCGCGAATCCGCGCAACCACCGCCTCCAGCAGCCGCATCGAATCGGCCCCCTTCCATCGGGGGTCGTTGTCGGGGAAGTGCTCGCCGATGTCGCCCATCCCCGCGGCTCCCAGCAGCGCGTCGATGAGGGCGTGGATGGCGACATCGCCGTCACTGTGTGCTTTGAAGCCGAAGGGGGAGTCGATGGGGACTCCGCCCAGGATCATCGCTTTGCCCGCTTCGAAGGCGTGAGTGTCGAGCCCCGTACCCACCAGCGGCTCCGAGGCGGGGGCTTCGAGGCACTCCAGGCGGGCGAGATCCTCGGGGGTCGTGAGTTTGTGCGCCCGGGGGGAGCCCTCGATCAGTACTACCCGCTCCCCCAACGCGTGAATCGCGCTGCTCTCGTCGGTAAAATCCCCCGTCTCCAGCGCCCGGCTCAAAAGAGCGCTGCGGCTGAGTTGAGGAGTTTGGATGAGGCGGATTTCGCTCCGATCGACGGGGCGGTTTCGGTAGTAGACGGTATCGACGGCCGGCAGAGCGGGGACGATGCAGGCCGCTTCGTTTTTGTGGGCCAAAAGACGCTCGAGCAGGGCGGGATCGAGGCAGCAGCGGGCGATGTCGTTGACGAGGACCCAGGGGGTTTCGACCTCCGCCAGGGCGTTGCGCAGCGAAGCCTGCCGGCTGGATCCTCCCGAGACGTAGCGATACTCCGGAGCGAAAAGGCGCATATAGGCCAGCTCATCGGGAGCTCCGACGATGACGATCCGGGCGAAGGAGGCCGCCGCCTCGAAATTTTTGGCGACGCGGAGCCAGAGCGGCTCTGTGCCCTGATAGAGCCACTGCTTTTTCACCGGCAATCCGAAGCGTGTCGAGCTTCCCGCCGCCAGCAGTACCAGAGTAATGTCCGATGCTGTCTCCATAGATGAGCCTCCCTAGAAGTTACGAAATTATACACCTTGAAGCTTATTCATCCTTTTTCGATACTTTTTGAAACACTTTCGGATTGACTTTCTCCCTGGATCGACTAAGTTGTCTTTTTGGGAACAATCGCTTTCGCCTTTCATTTGACAAATATGATGAATTTTGTCAGGATTAGGGGAGCGGTTGGAGAACTCGCATTGAGATTTTAAGATTGGGGTGGTATAACTCCTCTCGACAACCCATCAAAGAACCAGAGGAAAGACCAATGAGAGAAACCTGGCTCGAAGCACGACAGAACGACCCCGTCCGGACGCAGATGTACTACGCCCGGCAGGGGATCGTCACGGAAGAGATGCGCCGCATCGCCGCGAAAGAGAAAATCGATCCCGAATTTCTGCGCAGCGAAGTGGCCCGCGGGCGCTGCATCATCCCCGCCAACGTCAACCACAAACAGCTCGATCCGATGGCGATCGGGATGGCGGTCAGCTGCAAGATCAACGCCAACATCGGCTCCTCGGCCCTGGCGAGCGATATCGCCGGCGAGATCGAAAAGGTCGATGTCTGCCTTAAATACGGCGCCGACACCATTATGGACCTCTCCACAGGCGGAGACCTGGATGCGATCCGTGAAGCGGTGATCGCCCACTCCACGGTGCCCATCGGGACGGTCCCCATCTATCAGATCCTGCATGACATCAACGACAAGGTCGAGGATCTCACCATCGACATCATGCTCAAGACCCTGGAGAAGCAGGCGCAGCAGGGGGTGAGCTACTTCACGATCCACGCCGGCTTCCTCCTGCGCTTCATGCCCCACGTGGCCAAGCGCAAAATGGGGATCGTCAGCCGGGGCGGCTCCCTGATGGCCGCCTGGATGATGCACCACCACCGGGAGAATCCCTTCTACGAAGCCTTCGACGAGATCCTGGACATCTGCCGCCGCTACGATGTCTCCCTCTCGCTGGGAGATTCTCTGCGCCCCGGCTGCCTGGCCGACGCCAGCGACGAGGCGCAGCTGAGCGAACTCAAGGTCCTGGGAGAGTTGACGCTCAAAGCCTGGGAGAAGGATGTGCAGGTGATGATCGAAGGGCCCGGCCATGTGCCGCTCAACCAGATCGAGCGCAACATGAAGCTGGAGCGCGAATATTGCCACGAAGCGCCCTTCTACATCCTGGGGCCTTTGGTTACCGACATCGCCGCGGGGTACGACCATATCAGCTCCGCCATCGGGGCGGCGGTGGGCGGCTGGCACGGAGCGAGCATGCTCTGCTATGTCACCCCCAAAGAGCACCTGGGCCTCCCCAACGCCGCGGATGTGCGTGAGGGGATCATCGCCTACAAGATTGCGGCGCACGCCGCCGATATCGCCCGCGGTCGCCCGGGAGCGAGAGACGTGGATGATGCCATGAGCGACGCCCGCTACGGCTTCGACTGGAACAAGCAGTTCGAGCTGGCTCTCGATCCCGACCGGGCGCGGGAGTATCACGATGAGACTCTCCCCCAGGATGTCTTCAAAGAGGCGGAGTTTTGCTCGATGTGCGGGCCGAAGTTCTGCTCTTACAAGATCACCCAGAGCATCGTCGAAGAGCACGGAGAGACGATGAAGGATGAGAAACTAGTAACGAGTAACTAGTAACGAATCTTGCGACTTGCGAGGTGAGAAGCGAAGCTTCGTGCTTGCGACTCTTCACTTAGCACTTAACACTAAAAAACCAAGGAGTTTATATGACCGAAGAGAAAGTATTGGATGCGTTGAGAAACGTCGTCTATCCCGGATTTACCA
>JALWNT010000125.1 GCA_027080995.1 Campylobacteraceae bacterium
TTTTTGGCCTCCCCGCCGCTTTCGAGCTTTGTCTGGAGATAGCCGCTGAAATAACTGTGGGTCCGGTTGACGACAAAACGCCCGTAGGCGGAGTAGGCCAGGCCCCTCTTGACCCGGATCTCCTCCATCAGACGACTGCCGAATCCTCCGCTGCCGAGGATAAAAGCCGCCACTTTGCCCAGTACCCGCCGGGGATCGTCGGCGGCCATCGTATAGGGGGCCCCGAAGTAGATGTATGCCTGGTCGGTCTCTTCGTAAGCGACGGTTTCCCGCCGCTTGCCGTTGGCTCCGAAATGGGGAATCGGCTTTACCCTCCCCCGCTCCAGGCCCGCCACGGCCTTTTCGACAGCGGATTTCACCTCTTCGGGCGTAAACTTGCCCCCGACGACAACGATCAGATTGTCAAGGCGAAGGTGATCGGAAAGATATTTTTTGAGCTCCTCCAGCTTCATCGCCGAAACGCTCTCGGGAGTCCCCAGGGAGGGATGAGCCAGCGGCGTTCCCTCGAAGAGGATCCCACGCAGCCGGGTCGCGGCGATGTAGTCGAAATCACTCTCTTTCTGTTTCAAGATCCCCAGAGTCTGCGTCTGCACCTTTTTGAAAGCTTCGGGCGTGGTGTTGGGATCGTTCAAAAGATCGTTCATCTTTCCCACGGCGAAGTCGAATTCACTCTTGAGCGCTTCCAGAGAAAGAACGAACGTCTCCCGTCCCGTCTCCGCACTCAGATGGACCGCCCGGTTCTCGAGAGCCGTAGCGAACGCCGTCGCTCCTTCTCGTTTCGTCCCTTCACCGAGCAGACGGGCACAGAGGCTTGCGATCCCCGGTTTCGTATCGGCCAGAGAACCGCTGTTTTGAAAAACCAACTCCATCGAAGCCAACGGCAGACGCTTTTCGGCTTCGAAAACAACGGGGATACTTACCCCTTTGACATCGACGTGTAGAAGGGTGGCGGCCATAACTGTTCCTTGGAAGAAAATGAGAAAATAAAAAATAGCGATAATGAATCTGATTCGTTTCATAAAGATATCTCTTTCAAGCGGCTTCCTCTGCGGATTGCAGCTTTCCGCTCTCTTTGGCCTTCTGGTACAAAGAATCGGGACTGAACTCCAGACCGTTTTTCCATCCGATAGCCCCCAATTCCAGAAAAAACTCTTTGAAAAAATCGATATCTTTCAAAGCGTCCGTCAATACTGTCTTCTTATCCAATAAATAGGAGAAGTCGTAATCGGCCATACTTCCATCCGAAAAATAGAGTCGGATACTATGATCTTTCAGATACTTTGCCTTGACGATTTTAATCATTGTCTGCTCCTGCTATACGATCCAAAGGTTCGAAAGAAACCGCTTTCCCCCAATTTTCCATCAATTCTTCTTGATGCTCTTTGGTCCATTCAGCGATAATTTTCATTGCTTTCTTCGGCATTCTTCCTACGAGTAGATCCCCGTTTTCAATCGATATCAAAGCCTCATTCCCCTGCTATTCCGCGTGAATATGAGGAGGATTGTGATCGTCGTGATACATTCGGATATAAATTCCGAAAAATGAAGAGATCACAGGCATCTTTTCTCTATCCTATCGAAAAATTTCCAAAATCTCGTAAGCGGTGTTCCTTTTGGCGGGGGTCTCTCCGATATCTCGGATCAGGCGGATCATCTCTTCTTGGTTCATTCGGTTGCTGGCTCCTGCGGCGGAGACGACGTTCTCTTCCATCATCGTACTTCCCAGGTCGTTGGCGCCCCAGAGCAGGGCCATCTGTCCGATGTAGCTTCCTTGGGTGACCCAGGAACTCTGGATGTTGGGGACATTGTCGAGGAAGAGCCGGGCTACGGCCAAAAGACGGAGGTAGCGGTTGGAGGATTGCTTGCGGATGGAGGGGATCTCTTCGACCAGTTCGGTGTTTTTCCCCTGAAAAGACCACATAATGAA
>JALWNT010000126.1 GCA_027080995.1 Campylobacteraceae bacterium
AAACAGCTCATCGTTCTGAGTCGTTTCACTCTGGTCAGTTTCGAAATTCCGGAGGGGATCGACGGGACGGTACGTTTCTCGGGGACTCTGCGTTATGATCAAAAAAGCCGTACCCTCTATCTTGCGATGTTGAAGGCCGTCGATTTGACTTTTAATAATCCATCGCTACTGGAGTATGTCTCCGAAGCATCGCGCAAAGGAATTCCCCCATTGATTGCGTCGGTTCTTCAAAGGATTCCGTTGCGAAAAATGTCAAACTCTTTCCAGGCGGCAGGGATCCGGGAGATTACCGTCAAGAAAGAGACGGTAGAGATCGATTTTCAATAAATTAGAAGGAGAGAATATGCACTTTACAGGAAATAACGTCCTTGTCACCGGCGGCAGCCGCGGCATCGGTGCCCAAATCGCCCGCACGCTGGGGGCCGAAGGGCTCAAAGTCTGGATCAACTACCGCAGCGGCGCGGAAGAAGCCGCGCAGGTCAAGGCGCAGATCGAAGCGGCCGGCGGCCAGGCCGAGACGATCGGTTTCGATGTCACGGACGAGGAAGCCTTCGTCGCTGCGATCAAGCGGATCGTAGAAGAAGACGGAGCCCTCTCCTATCTGGTCAACAACGCCGGTATCACCAAAGACAAATTGGCGATGCGGATGAAAACCGACGAATTTATGGCCGTCATCGAAGCCAATCTCAAGTCGGCTTTCATCGGCTGCCGTGAAGCGCTCAAGGTGATGGGCAAGAAACGTTTCGGCTCCGTCGTCAACGTCGCGAGCATCGTGGGCGAAACCGGCAACGCCGGACAGAGCAACTACGCCGCCAGCAAAGGCGGAATGATCGCGATGACCAAAAGTTTCGCCCAGGAGGCGGCCCCCCGCGGAATCCGTTTCAACAGTGTCACCCCGGGCTTTATCGCTACGGAGATGACTGACGTTCTCAAAGAGGAGATCAAAGAGGGCTTCATCGCCAAAATACCGCTGGGGCGCTTCGGAGAACCCAAAGAGGTAGCTGAAGCGGTCGCTTTCTTGCTGAGCGACCACGCCTCCTACATTACGGGAGAAACCCTGAAAGTCAACGGCGGAATGCTGATGTAGCCCGTGCGGGCCCGAAGGAAGGATAATGCCGCGTCAGAAGATACTGCTGCTGGAGGACGATACGCTCTTTGCGGAGACCTTGGCCGATTTTTTGGAAGAGGAGGGCTACGAGGTTGCGATCGCCTTCGATCCCCACAGCGCTTTCGAAAAGTGCTACGCCGAGAGGTACGATCTCTACCTCTTCGACATCAACCTTCCTTTCCAAAACGGCCTCGATACCTTCCGCCAGCTGAGGGAGGCGGGAGACCGGACTCCGCTGATCTTTCTCACTTCCCGCACCGACAGGGAATCGCTGCTGGAGGGTTTCGGGATCGGAGCGGAGGATTACCTGCGCAAACCGGTGGACCTGGAAGAGCTGGCTGCCAGAGTTCGGGCGGTGTTGCGACGCCGGGAGCCCGTTGACGAAGAGATTCGTCTCGGTGTCTATCTGATGGATACGCGAAGCCGCGATCTGCTGCAGGAGGGAAAGACTCTCAAAATCGGTCGCAAAGTCTACGATCTGCTCGAGCTCCTGCTCTCCCGCCGTGGAGAAGTGGTCAGCCAGGAGGAGATCCGACGCCATCTCTGGCGCCACGATGAAGAGGCGAGTGACGGCGCGGTCCGCGTCTACATCACCCGTCTCAAAAAGCTTTTTCCCGAGGCGGTGGAAAATGTCCGGGGTGTGGGCTACCGCTTTCACCGTGAACGGATCGGCGAGCCGGCCTCATGAGCCGTGAACTGCGCTGGAGCCTCTTCGTTTTTCTTATCATTTTTCTGGCTTTTTTCGGTATCCACTATTTCATTCTTTCGGATCAGGGGTTTAGCGCTTCGCATTATCT
>JALWNT010000127.1 GCA_027080995.1 Campylobacteraceae bacterium
CGTTTTATGGAAGTGAAAATCAAGCGACTATAGGGGTTGCAGCTGCGATGCAATTCGAGATTCGTACGATTATCACAGCTCTGGGCCAAACGGGGATCAACTGCCCACACTTCCCCTATCCACAATAAGACAAAGAGGAAAAGAGCAGCGGCCGAAAGTCGATTCATCCAAGGAAATCCAACATTTCCTTCATGATCTCTTCTCGTTTTACCACGGTATCGTGTACGATTTTTTTGTCGAAGAGTTCGGCGATGACCCGGGGGATGGGGACATTGAGTGCTTTGCTGACCGCTTCGAGCGCCTCCTTGTCCCCTTCCGCCTCGATCCCGAGGGCCCGGGCCACCGTGGGGCTGAACTTCGTCCACTCCGCCGTGGAGTAGATGACCGAAGGGAGATTCTCCTTGCGCAGAGTCTCGTAGGCTTTGAAGCAAGTCGCCGTATGCGGATCCATCAGATAGCCCTTTTGGGCATAGCGT
Source organism: Campylobacteraceae bacterium (assembly GCA_027080995.1). Taxonomy (GTDB): domain Bacteria; phylum Campylobacterota; class Campylobacteria; order Campylobacterales; family Sulfurovaceae; genus Nitratifractor. The sequence goes on from JALWNT010000127.1 coordinate 477, forward strand.
GCAATGACCGCTTCTCCCTCCTCATCGGTGGAGTAGACGCCGGCGAAATCCTCCCGGATCGCTTTACACTCTTCGTCCGTGAGCCGATAGACCCCCTCCTCGTTGAGTGCATCCATCAGCTCTTTGGTCCGTTCGGGGCCAAACTTGTCGAAAAGCACCCGCTCGACGTTGGAGCTCTTGAGGATATCCATCGCCGGAGACTCGGTCTGGATCAGACGACGCTCCCGGATATCGTAGACGCCGGTTTCGATCCACTCGGTCAGAATATTGTTGGCGTTGGAAGCGATGAGGATTTTGCGCACCGGCAAGCCCGCCTTTTTGGCGTAGTAGGCCCCCAAAGCGTTGCCGAAATTGCCGCTGGGAACGATCAGGTAGACCTCTTCGCCCAGGGCGATGACATCCTGACGTACCAACTCCAGATAGCTGTGAATATGGTAGATGATCTGAAAGATGATCCGCCCGAAGTTGACGGAGTTGGCCGCGGAGAGTTTGATCCCCTTTTTCTTCAACGCTTTGCGGAACTCCTGGGAAGCGAGCAACTCTTTCAGGGCGCTTTGCGCATCGTCGAAGTTTCCTTCGATCCCGATCACTTTGAGATTGGGGGCATCTTCGGTCACCATTTGCAGGCGCTGCACGTCGCTGGTGCCTCCTGCGGGATAGAGGCAGGTTACTTTGATGTTGGGGCGGTTTTTGAAGGTCTCCAGCGTCGCCGGGCCCGTGTCGCCGCTGGTGGCGGCCATGATGAGATATTCTTCGGCGCGGGCTTTGGCCAGGGCGCTGAGAATCACGCCGAAAGGCTGCAGCGCCATATCCTTGAAGGCCCGGGTCGGCCCATGGTAGAGTTCACTGACGTAAGCGTCCTCTTCCACGGCGACCACCGGGACGGGGTTGTTGGGATCGTCGAAACGGTCGTAGCGCTCGAGCGCTTCATGAATCAGCGCTTCGTCGATGTCGATCTCGAAAGCCTGCAGCAACGCGAACGCGAGGGTTTTGTAGTCACTCTGGAGGTATTCGGAGAGAAAGCCGATGCTCATATCCGGCAGCGATTCGGGGACGTAGAGCCCTCCGTAGCTTGCGCTGGGATTGAGGATCGCTTCGGAGAATGTCACCTTCTCAGGATGCTCTCCGTCGTTTCCCCGGGTTTCGATAAATTGCATGAAATCACCTGTTTTTGGATGCGATTATATCAAAAGGAGGTTCGGGGAGAAAATCGCGGCGCAATTACTTCGACGCGTATCCGGCGATCACGTCGCCCATCTCCGCGGTCCCGACCACCTTTTTCGCATCAAACGCGGCGATGTCCCCCGTACGGTAGCCCTGGGCCAGCGCCTTTTTGATCGCCGTATCGATCCGCTCGGCGGCGGGCTCTTCGCCCAGTGCGTAGCGCAGCATCATCCCCGCACTCGCGATCGTGGCGATGGGGTTGGCGATCCCCTGCCCCGCGATGTCGGGAGCCGAACCGTGGATCGGCTCAAAGAGGCCGACCTTCTCTCCGGTGCTCGCGCTCGGAAGCAGTCCGATGGAGCCGCTGAGCATACTGGCCGCGTCGGAGAGGATGTCGCCGAAGATATTGCCCGTCAAAATCACGTCGAACTGCCGGGGGTCTCGGATCAGCTGCATCGCCGCATTGTCGACGTACATATGGCTCAGTTCCACCTCGGGATACCCTTTGTGGATCTCTTCGACGATCTCCCGCCAGAATTGGCTGACCTCCAGGACGTTGGCTTTGTCGACCGAGCAGACCCGCTTGTCGCGCTTCATCGCGATCTCGAAGGCGACTTTGGCGATGCGCTCCACCTCGGGGCGGGTGTAAACCATCGTGTTGTAGGATTTCTCGGCTCCGTATTCGCGCGGCTGACCGAAGTAGATCCCTCCCGTCAACTCCCGCACGACCATAATGTCGACGCCTCGAACCACCTCGGGCTTCAGGGTCGACGCGTTGATCAGCTCGTCGTAGACGGTGGCGGGACGGAGGTTGGCGAAGGTCCCCATCGCCTTGCGAAGTCCCAGCAGGCCGCTCTCGGGACGCAGATGCCTCTCCAAGTTGTCCCACTTCGGCCCGCCGATGGCGCCGAAGAGTACCGCATCGACCCTCTTGACCCCTTCGATCGTCTCTTCGGGCAGCGGCACTCCCGTCGCGTCGATAGCGGCCCCGCCGAGCAGGAACTCTTCGTAGTCGAGAGCGAACCCTTCGGCGGCGCTCACCGCGTCGAGGACTTTGACCGCTTCGTCGACAATCTCCGGCCCGATGCCGTCGCCTTTGATCACGCCGATTTTGTACTTACGCATTTTTTGCCTCCTTCTGCGCCAACTCCTTTTTGGCGTATTCGATCAATCCGCCCGCATCGACCAACTCCTGCATAAAATCGGGAATCGGAACGAACTTGTAGCTTTTGCCCGTCGTCTCGTCGATCACTTCGCCCTTCTCCATATCGATACGGACGATGTCCCCCTCGGCGATTTCGGCCGCTTCGGGAAGCTCGAAAATCGGCAGCCCCATGTTGAAAGCGTTGCGGTAAAAAATCCGTGCGAAAGTGGGTGCAATCACGGCGGAGATTCCGGCGGCCTTGAGGGCGATGGGCGCATGTTCCCGGCTGGAGCCGCACCCGAAGTTTTCCCCCGCGACGATGATGTCGCCGGGCTCCATTTTGCTCACAAACTCGGGATCGGCGTCCTCCATCACGTGCTTCGCGAGCTCCGAGGGCTCGCTGGTGTTGAGATAGCGCGCCGCAATGATGAGATCGGTGTCCACGTTGTCACCGAATTTCCAGACTTTTCCTCGCATCTTTTCGTTCCTTTTTCTGAGTAATCGAACTCCTCTTCGGAAGAGATTCGATCCGGGGCTTCCCGGTATTGGACGCGATTATAGCGACATTCCCATCAAATTTTAGAAAACCAAAGAGTTCAAAGAATGATTTGGGTATAATTAATGCCCAATTTTCAGAGCGACCTGCCCGCGACGGTTCGCCGCTGCTTCGGCGACCGAACGACCCATACGCACCTTCAACCATTTCCAGAAGATTAGGAGTATTTCCGACTATGGCCAGCAAACCCAAGAAAAAAGAGACGATGAAGAGCCTCGAGACCCTCTTCGAGCACACCAAAAAAGGCGAAATGCTCACCTTCGAGAACCTCGCCAAAGAGTTCGACAAAGCCCCCACCGCCACCCAAGCCAAGAAGATCAAGAAGTGGGCCGACGAGAAGGGAATCCAAGTCGTCACCGCCAGCGAGTACGCCAAGCATTTGACGGTCAAAGAGGGTGAGCGGCGCGAAGCCGAACGCAAACGCCTCAGCGACGGGGAGATCGAGGAGGAGTTCGACATCACCAAGGAGAAGGAGTTGCTGGAGTGGAGCCGCTCCGACTCCCCCGTACGGATGTACCTGCGGGAGATGGGCAAAATCCCCCTGCTGACCAAAGAGGAGGAGATCGAGCTGAGCAAGCAGATCGAAGAAGGCGAAGACATCATCATCGACGCCATCTGTTCGGTCCCCTATCTCATCGACTACATCCTCAACTACAAAGAGCCCCTGCTCAACCGCGAACGCCGGGTCAAGGAGCTCTTCAAGAGTTTCGAGGACAGCAGCAGCGACGACGAGGACGATCTCGACGAAGCCGCCGGCAAAGCCCGCAAAGCCGACAAGCGGGTCACTCAGGTCGTCGAAAGCTTCAAAGCCCTCGAAAAAGCCAAAAAAGAGTGGATGCGCGAACGCAACCGACTGATGAAACTGATGGAAGAGAACCCCGACGAGGAGACCCTCTTCCACGAACGCCTCAAAGTCGCCTTCCGCAAATTCCAGCTCAAAGAAGCCCTGCTCAACCTCGGGCCCACCAGCAAGCTCATCAACGAACTGGTCAAAGCGATGGAGACGGCGCTCAAGAGCGACGACGGCTTCGAGCGCGAACTCAAGCGCCTGGAGTACCGCCTCCAGCTCTTCAACGACCAGCTGCGGGAAAACCACCGCAAGATCCTGGAAAACATCGTCAATATGTCCAAGGAGGATATCGCCGCAGCGGTCCCCGAGACGACGATGGTGAGCACCTACGTGCAGATCAAAAAGCTCTTCGAGACCCGTGAAGCGAGCAAAAACAGCTTCGACCTGCCCCCCGAAAAGCTCGAAGAGATCCTGGAGCAGATCCGCATCGGCAAGGCCAAGAGCGAAAAGGCCAAGACGAGAATGGCCAAATCCAACCTCCGCCTCGTCGTCTCCATCGCCAAGCGCTACACCAACCGGGGGCTGCCCTTCCTCGATCTGATCCAGGAGGGCAACATCGGCCTGATGAAAGCCGTCGACAAGTTCGAGTATCAGAAGGGCTACAAATTTTCCACCTACGCCACCTGGTGGATCCGCCAGGCGATCAGCCGGGCCATCGCCGACCAGGCCCGCACAATCCGCATCCCGATCCATATGATCGAGACGATCAACCGGATCAACAAGATCATCCGCAAGCACCTCCAGGAGACCGGCAAGGAGCCCGATCTGGAGACGATCGCCGAAGAGGTGGGCCTCAGCGTCGACAAGGTCAAAAACGTCATCAAGATCACCAAAGAGCCCGTCAGCCTCGAAACCCCCGTGGGGGATGAAGAGGACGGCCGCTTCGGAGACTTCATCGAAGACAAAAACACCCTCAGCCCCACCGAAGCGGTCCTCAACGACGACCTCAACCAGCAGATCGACGAAGTCCTCGGCCAGCTCAACGAACGCGAACAGGCGGTCATCCGTATGCGCTTCGGCCTCCTCGAAGACCTCAGCGACCGTACCCTCGAAGAGATCGGCAAAGAGCTCAACGTCACCCGCGAACGGGTCCGCCAGATCGAATCCAGCGCCATCAAAAAGCTCAAACACCCCAAAGTGGGGCGCAAGCTGAAGAATTACATCGAGGAGTGAGGATTCGCCCTGTTTTTCTACCTCATCAGTTCAGTAAGACGTGCCCCACACGCCGCGTGCCGCACTCTGTGCAGTACACTCCCGACAAGGACGCCAAGAACGAGTAAAACCCAAAACCCTGACTCCAAAACCAAAAACCGAATCAAATAACGGACAACGAATATGCCGGATCTTTCCCCTCCTATGGTGAAGGCCACTTGGATTTATTCCGTCAACCTCCGAATCCGGTATCCCTGCTGATGTAGAGTCATGGCTTTGAGAAGACGATTGAGATTGACCATTCCCAGATAAACACCCTGGGCATCCACAAGCGGAATATGATTGGCATTGAGAATGGAGAGCGCTTTGTAGATATCCTCTTTCGTATAGTTTTCGCCGATCGTAAAGGGTTGGGTGCTCATCAGCTCTTTGACTTTGAATCTCCGTTGATGGAGCAGTCGGCTTTTGCGAACATCCCGCAGAGAGATCACTCCGACTAGACGCCCGGAATCGTCTACGACCGGTAGATAACTGCTGTGGGAACGACGAAAGATCTTGTAAGTTTTTTTCAACGGATCTTCTGCAGACACAGCCGGAACGTAATCCAGATAATCTTTCAGATCACAACGCTCCAGGAAACGTACGACTCCGGGATCTTCGATATCGATGCCTTTTTGCAACAGACTTCTTTTGAAATACGAACCCGCCTGGGTTTTGGCCAAGAGATAAGCGGTGATGGCCGAAGTGATCAACATCGGCAACAAGAGCTGATACGAATGAGTGAGCTCCGTGATGATCACCGCACTACGCAGAGGAGCACGGGAGATGCCCGCCAACATCGCCGCACTGCCGATCAGCGCAAAAACCCTCGGGTCAATTCCACTGTGCCAAGCCATCACTTCGCTGCCGAACCAGTATCCGCCGAAGGCACCGATAAAAATTGACGGAGACATCAAGCCTCCGAAAATGCCGCTTCCGATACTGAGAATCACTGCAAAAAGCTTCGAAGCCATAATGTCGAACGCCTCCGAGGGGCGATAACCGGCGACGAAGATTTGATTCACCGCTTCATACCCTACTCCGCGAATCTGAGGAGTCATGATGATGAAACAGGCCACAAGCAGCCCCATCACGACTACCACCAGACTCCAATGGCGACGATATCTGAAACGCAGTTTGAGAAAGCGCTTGAGCGAATAACTCAATATCATAGCGATCAAGGAGAAGAAGATCGCTTCGACGGGCACATAGAAAAAATACGCATGGGTATAGTGCAAAGGAGGAACATAAAAGGCGGTGTAGTCTCCGATAAATTCCCGTGCGATCATCGTCGATGTGGCGCAGGCGACAACAAGAGGGATAAGGATATAGGAATTGATCCTCCCGATAATGATCTCGATCCCGAAAATCACGCCGGCAATCGGTGCGTTGAAAGTCGCGGCCAGTGCCGAAGAGACACCCGCACTCAAATAGATCGGCAGATTGACACGCTGTACCTTGAAAGTTCGCAAAAAGACTTCGCTAAGCAGCCCGCCGAGTTTGGCGATAGGACCTTCTCGTCCGATGGGAACACCGAAGCCGATACTGACCGAAGTCAAAAAAAGGACAAGAAAACCTTTGACAAAAGAGAATCGACCGCTCAGGAGTGAAATTTTCTTGGCGATCTCATCGATGGTAACGTTGCCGTGATCTTGGAGAAAGGTGCGGATCAGCTGATAGGATCCCCAAAAAACCAGCGGCATACTCAGCAGATAAAGATCTATGGAGTGTACAAGATCCAGCGTCTCATAGACCGAGGTAAAAAAACGGATCAATATTCGAAAGATGTAGGCCGCAAATCCGCCCAATATTCCGATGATGATCGGAAGAATGAAAAAATGCAGCAGCTCCTCGAGAATCATTCACTCTCTTTGGGATGCTGGGTATAGGAGCGAAAATCTTTGAGGGAACTGCGGAAAATGTTCTCTTGCCCCAGATAGAGGCTGTAGCCGAAACTGGTCAAATAGCTGGTAATCACCGCCGCCGTCATCGGAATCACCACATCGTCGTGGCTCATTTCGGTGATCATCACGATGGCTGCCAGAGGGGTTTTGGCCCCGGCCGAAAGCCCGGCCCCCATCCCCGCGAGAGTGAACATCACCAATTGGTCGGGAAAAATATGACCGAAGATATTTCCCATCGCCGCCCCGATGATCAGCACCGGCAAAATCAATCCTCCCGGAATACCGAAGCCCAAAGTCAGACTCGTGATGACGATGGTAAAAACGATAATGGCGATATTGACCCCGATGGGAAAACCGCTCTGAGCCAGATTGGAGAGGATGTTCATATTCACCGGTGCCGAGAGGATATCGGGATCCTGGCTGATCAGATAAAGAAGCACCATAAAAGGTATCGCGGCGATCGTGCCGATGAGCGGGCGGCGTCCGATGGGAATCATTTTGGAGAGCTTGAGGAAAAAGTGGAAGAAAAGCGTATAGGCATAGATGACCATTGAGACGGCAAATCCCATCGCGATGATGTAAGGAATGCTCTCCAGGTTCCAGACGGCCTTATGCGTCAACCTGATAAAGGCGTGGTTCCCCCGGAAAAAAGAGAAGGTCAGATAACTAACGATCGACGCGACAATCATCGGGATAAAGGGGCGATAATCGAAATCGTACATATTCTCCAATTCCATGGCGAAAATGGAACTTCCCAGCGGCGCTTTGAGCAGCGCGCCGGTAAAGGCTCCGCCGCCGATGAGCCCAAGCATATTTTTGAACTTTTTTCCGAATCCGTAAGCTTTACCGATCCACTCACCGATTCCGATTCCCAGGAAGAAAGAGGGCCCTTCCCGTCCCGCGATGAACCCTCCCGACAGGGTCAAAACCGAAATGAACAGCTTGGCCAGAATCGAATGAAGCTGGAGATATTTTTTGGTTTTCAGGTGCAAAATGGAAAACCCGATCCCCGGACCCGAGACTTCGTGATTGTACTTGATCACATATCCCGTGATCGCCGCCACCAGTAGCGGATAGACAAAGAGCAAAACGATCTGGGTGGAGAGGAGGCCGTTGATCTTGATCACCAACAGATCCATCATCGAAGCGATCACTCCCATCGTGATACCGATGGCGATCGACAGAGGCAGCCAGCGCCCCAAAAAAAAGATGATGGAGATCGAATCGATTCGAAT